>CACZNZ010000557.1 GCA_902782625.1 uncultured Lachnospiraceae bacterium
TATATTTCATTTCTGGCTATACGCAGATCAGACGCGCTGAGGCCCGCTACGTCTGCCTCTGTAAGCGGTCTGGTGCTGCTTTCGGGAAGGATATAATCCCCGGGATTAACCGAATCCACCGGAGCAGTGTTCTCGTCCTGTGACCTGTTGTCCGTGTTCTGGGAACTGTTCTCTGAGCTTTGGGAATCGCTGTCAGCCTGAGCTTCGTTGAGATACGACGTATCCCACATCAGAAGGCCGGCAGTTTCCGCATCAAAACCGTCATCCCAAAGCCTTACTGCCAAAGTTGCTGCAGATAAATCAGAGGAATCCGAGTCTCCTCCAAGGACAGCCTCTCTGTTTTCAGCAGTATTTTCATATATTTCACGAAACAGCGGTTCGGGTTCAAAGGGGCCTAGATAGTTCGAATACAATTCATTAAACTCTTCTTCACTTATTGGAGCCGGATCTCCTGAGCGGTTATCAAAAAAGAGTATCTCATTCCTGTTATCATTCCAGTACTCCCTTGAAATGGCATTGAAGATCGTTGAGCCATTAAAAATCCGCATATAATTAAACAGCCCCCGGTCCCATCTCTCCCACACATTGATCAGTAAACCGGCTTCTCTTACTCCGCAGAAATAGGCATATTTAGAAGCACTGTCCAACATCTTGATATTTCCGTCCACACAGGCATAGATGAATTTTGTGCCTCTGCCATTAGGACTTTCATATACGCACAATTCCATAACATGGTCATTGTTGATATCATCTATGGAAAATGCGTTGATCTCAGTAAAACCATCCTCCGGAACAACTGTATTCTTCTCCAGAAAAGCCTTAAAAGCCGACTTCTCTCTGCTTGAATCATCCGAATCTGAAACGGTTCTGTAAAATCCGGAGTCCTTTTTCACAATCCTGTCAGAAGATTTGGCACTGACAGAAAGGGTATAGCCAATACATGACATGAGACTGAAAACAATAACAAAAAAGCAGATGCTCACATTTCTTTTGCCTGTCTTACTCATCTTCTTTCCCCCTTCCTGAGTTAGTCCCATATCCGGTTCCGCGTTTCAGGCCGGATAGAACTGAACGTCAAAGTGCTGGCTGTTGTCCTCGTCAGTCATCAAATCATTATATAGTTCTTCATAACTGTGAGCACCCTGATACTCTACAGATACAGAAGCCGTTCCATCCGCATTAAAGAGTTCAAAGTCCGTCACCATCGGATCAGTACTTCCTTCTAAGTCCACTATAAAGTCTCCTGTTGAGGGATCTACCTGAATATCAATGTATCTTCTGTAGTATTTCTGGGAAACAATTGCCTGATACTGCACACCATCCGTAATATCCGTAAACCTGATCTCTGCAGTATAAATATTGAAGAGCTTATTGTGGGGCGTTGTTCCTTCATCTGCTGCCATGAATAAATCGCCATAATACGAATAGCTGAGTACCTCTACACCGCTTCCGCCGCCCTGTCTGTCCATCAGTTCCGCTATTGTATGCTGATTGATTTCATTCCGAAGCTCCTGACTGATCTCGTCATAGGAAACAGCATAGTGAAGTCCCTGAACTTCCTCCGGTTCAGGATTTACCTCCTCTTCAGGAACCACTTCCCCCGGATCAGGAATCACTGCCTCTTCTGGCGTATTTTGCTCTTCATTTCCCGTGTCCTGATCTTCCTCAGCCTGTTTTTCAGAACCGCCTGCGTCCGGAAGACTATCGTCCTCATTCGCAGCCATACCGACACCTTCTTGCCCAACCGGTGCTTTTTCAGTCTGATCTTCTGTTTCAGAAGGTGTTTCCGATTCCTCTTTCTGAGCCTCATCCGCTGTTCCGGATGCAGTGTCCGACTCCTCTTCCTGAACCCCCTCTGCTGTCCCGGATTCTGTGTCTGTACTCTCTTCCTGTTCCTCTTCTATTGCCACAGATGCGGCGCCCATACTCTCCTCCGGTGCCTGATCTGTATAGGAAATGGCCCCCGCCTGCTCCACAGACTGCTTCCGTCCGAGAAGAAAAGCAGCGGAAAGCGAAAAGATTACTACTGCAGCCAATCCCCCGGCAAATATCTTCAAAAGCCGGTTCGTCCGTTCCTCTTTTACATACAGGGATTCTGTATTCTGTTTCACAGCAAACAAAGCAGCTTTCATCTCCGCCGCGGAACGGAAACGATGTGACGGCTGATATTCACATGCTTTAAGAATAACAGAAGCCAGGGCAGGGGAGGCATTGATCGGAGCAGGAAGCTTTTCTCCGCTCAGCCTTTGGTTCAATGCCACTTCCATAGCAGTATGTGTCAGGGCCTGGTCGCCCGTGTTGCACAGCGGAAGGCGCATCCCATTCGTGAACTGATACAGGACTATACCCAGAGAATAAAGGTCTACAGTTGAGTCATAGTGAGGTGATCTGGAAGCGATTTCAGGGGCCATATAGTTAAATGTCCCTTTATAAGACATTCCCATCGAAAGATTTTCCATCTTTCTCGCGATACCGAAATCCCCGAGTTTAAAATTACCGAATGCATTGACAAAGATATTCGCCGGTTTTATGTCTCTGTGAATCACTTTGCGGTTCTCGCATAATTCAAGTGCCGTACAGATATCAATTCCCAGGTTTATTACTTCCTGCTCCGTCATTCTTCGTTCGGAGACATAGTTACTGAGAGGCATCAACAGCTCCATACGGATATAAATATCCCATCCGACATCTTCAGTCCTTTCAATGACCTTATAATCCTCGACACTGACGATATTCGAAACCCCTTTAAAGGTCTCCATAAGCTCGATTTCACCTATGACCTCATCTTTAACGCCTTCAAGAAACGTTCTTGTCTGGGCAAATGTAAGGCCCTCCTCCCGCAGACTCCGGAGTTCGGAAGGATGTTGAGGAATGGAAATCTGCTTAATCGCCGAATGGCTGGCCACACCGTGATCGATGCGTACAGCCTCGTAAACGACTCCATAGGACCCGCTTCCAAGAACCTTAACAAATTGCCATTCCGGCCATGGACTCTGTATTTGGTTGTCGAACATCGATGCTCTCTCTTTTCTAAGTGTATCGTTCTGTTATTTTTCCATATTATTCAGCCTGTCCAGAAACTGCATACTCTCTCCAGCCTGCAATCCGATGAAGAACAGTTTGTCAATCTGTTCGGCATCAAATAAATACAGACGATCCGGATCA
>CACZNZ010000558.1 GCA_902782625.1 uncultured Lachnospiraceae bacterium
AATCAGATTAATCGGCAAGCCTCCCCATCTTCTTCCCTGTTTTGGCAAATATGTAAGCTTCATCATAAGAGCAGTGGTTCCTGATAGCGTAGGCCTGCACTTCTCTATCCAGTTCCGGATAATCCCGCGGATTAACAAAGCCTCGGTTGGCCTGATACCAGGCACGTTTATATGCTGCTTTTAAAACCTGATCTTCGTAGTCGGACATCTTCTGATCCTCCTCTCCATTGTTTACAATATCAACAGGAATATGTAAACAGATCAAACCGGGTGATCCCTAGCTTCTTCAATATGGAGACGCTGCTCTGCTGATCTACGTCCGTTGTCATACCAGGTATGATCGGTACCCTGACTTCGATCTTTTCACTGCCGATCTCAGAGATCAAAAGCTTAAGATTGTCGATGGCCACAGCCAGTTCTCCGCCTGTATAAGCTTTGTAAACAGCGGGATCAGCAGACTTAATATCGACAATGAAATGATCAATGCAGGAAGCAGCAGTCAAAACAGCTGGTTTTGAAACATACAGCGATGTTTCTGCAAAAACAGAAAACTCATTTCTGCATAGAGTACGAAACTCATTTATCTGATCAGCATAAAGAAGTGGTTCGCCTCCGCCAAATGTAACGCCACCCCTTGTAGCCATAAAATAGGGTCTGTCCAAAGAAATCTCATCATACAACTGGCTGGCTGTCATTTTGCGTCCATGCTTTATACCGTCCCAGGTATCCTTATTGAAACAGTAACGGCATCGAAGAGAGCAGCCTTCCGTGATTATCAGAGTCCTTACGCCTTCGCCGTCGATCTTTATACGAAGACGGCTTATATTCATGATCCGGAACATGATGAATTCCTGACCTTTCGATTACTCTGATCTTCCTTTTATATTTATATCAAATCTACCGTTTTCATAATGGTCATTACTGCTCTGATCACCGTCCGGAAAGTCCTGAATTTCATCCAGTCCAATTCCATCGATGATGATTTCTTCCCCTTGCTCCTGGAGCTTTTTCAGTTCGGCATTCAGGTAGCGGATCTCAGCATCGCATTTTGGGCAGGTTCCCTTACAGGGCCCTTTAAAATCACATTCATCAGACCAATAGGGGATTTCATTAGCTTCTGCGATTTTTCTGCGAACAGCTTTCATGGCGTTACAAATCTTTTTTCCTGGAAGGTCGTTGTTCACATTACTGTTAAAACGCATCTTTAGTTACTTCCCCTTCCCATTCTAAATATAGTTCTCAAAATAAACTATCTCCGTAATAATCAGCGTTGACGTTCAATTTCACAATTAAATATGAATCTGCTCTAAGCATTTACAGCGAATCTTCCTCTATCATTTTGCAGAATTTATAAAAATATGTCTCAAGATTGTTGTCCAGCCTATCACAAGTATACTCTCGAATTATGGAGAAACCAAAATGATTAATGCTATTCCTTCCATTGCTCAGATCTGTACAAAGATTAATTAGTTCTATCGATAATTCATCCGCCATACGTTTTCCAATTTGTATTAGCTCTTCCCAACTAATAGTGGATTTGTTATTCTGATAATCTATTTTGCTTACCCAGGATTTCCATACTTCAAAGGCTTGATCTCTATCATCGTAATGCTTCCCCAAGCAATTACAGATATCTTTACATACATTTTCTCTGTGATACCTGAATGTTTCATCCAGACCATACTTGTTACATAAGTAAGTTTTAATTGTTTCTTCAAGTGCAGTATAGCCTTGCTGCGTCATATGGTTTTCAATTGACCATTTCACAGTTTGGATTCCTATCTCAAGATTACTTGGCCGATTAAATCTCTCTGCTTTCCTGTCAATAACTTCGATTAGCTTATCGAGTGGTGGAGCATTATGATCGTTTCTTTCTAGCGTAAAATCGCTATATTGCTTTTTTTTCTTAGCATAAAAATCATAAGCCCGTCGTATACTTGTATTATTAGTTCCCTTCATCTCTTCGACATCACAACCTCGTGTTGTCGCTATACATCTTGTAATCTTATTGAGGGATGATGTGAAATTAGAAAGTAATCGCGCCTCTTCTTTCCGATCCAAAGGATAATTTGAGTTAAATACTTTTTTACGATATATATCGCTTAATTGGCATAATTCTTCGCTGTTTCCGTAGCGGATAAACGAATTTGCAGCATGTGACCACTCAATAATGTTCAGAAAAGAAGAAATGTCAAAAATGGGGGCCCGGTTATCAGTCTCATCTCTTGCTTCGTATGCCCCATAATAAATACCTTCAACTGAAATGTTTTTTACCACTTTTGCAAAACTGAGTACAGCCAAAAACTGGACTGGAAGACTGCGAAAGCTATGAGTTATGTCCACATAAACCTGATCCCCTTCGCTCAATGCCTCGAACATCATATTAAAAATTGTTTGTAACTCTTCTTCATTTTTTCCAATAGGAATTATGACGTTATGAACCTGATGCTCTGTAAGATCGAAGTTGTCGAGTAATACTTGTTTCAATCCCTTCACATTTTCACTACTCAAGTAGTTTTTCCTGAAAGAATCCTCTGTAACAAAGAGCGTTATTTTATCATCCATTGTCATCGGAGAAACCATTTGTCTAATAACAGCCTCTTGTACAAATCGAGTAGGCTTTTCCTCATTGCCGTAATAAACCTCTTTATAATCTCCTGTTCCAATAACAGATATAAAATGCTTTGGCATAATATCCCACCTCCATAAACAGAAGTCAAACCATTTCATTTACTCCAGTTTAAATAAACCAGTAATAAAACCTGAAATAGCAGACTTCCGTTTTATGTTCCTATATTTACATATATTCTTTATTTCTGCCAGTACAGTTCCAATGACTCAGTTGTGGATTATCTCTATTTACCTCGACAAGTAGTACCTCAATCATATCGTCCTTGCTTAGAACCGAAGAAAGTGTTTTTCTGGTCACTTGCTGGAACTTAATATCCTCAACTACGAACTTTCCATAGTAATCTAATGAATCTATATAGAATTTTACATTTTTCCCTTCAACCTTTGTGACTTTGGCTGTAAATAGACATCCACTCTCAAATCGCTGATCAAATCCTCTTTTCCTCTTTGCTACATCACCTGGTTTTTGAAGTGGTCTTATTCTACTCCTATAATCTTCTAATTTCATCCAACGTATATCTTTATTGTCAGGAATGAAGAGACTGTCTTTCATTAACAGGAATGTACGGATCGAAGCAGGTGTCTTGCCTTTGCAAAAATCAGTAATAAAGATCCGCCGATATGCGTCAATGCATTTTTCCTGGTCATTAAGGCTCATTGTCACATAAGGATCAAGGCAAAGATTACTCAGATCACATAGCTTTTTCGGCTCAAGTATTCTTACTCCTTTAATACTAAGTGCTACAGTGCCAAATCCAAACGCCTTTGCTTTCCCGATATTCAGTTTAGATGAATCATCCAACTTCATTGCACGTAGCAAAAGGCCCAGTTCTTCCTGTTTAAGATTATGGAATCTGACTTTTCCAGTAAATACACTGCCCTTCGACAGGGGTATGAAACTTGAAACAAAGTCTTTATCAGCCTTATCAGAAGAAACATTGCAATCAGATAATTCATTATGGAGCCAATATTGCTTGATGCCTCGAATCATAAAATCATCACTATTATAATTGTTACCAGCATTATCATTCTTTGGTTCAACATAATCCAAGGTGCTGGTAGGCTTCGGTTCGCCCAATATTCTTTTCTGTACACCAAATTCCGAAACGGGATCTTCTGCCAGTGCATCACTGAACGATATTCTTGACCTGAACGAATCTCCTTCTGGTTTTTTATCACTAAATCCAAAAAGGGCTTTTGTATAATCCAATCTGGAAGTTTTCTGTGAATCAGGAATACCATCATGGATCGTGTGATCATAAAACAACCTCA
This sequence comes from uncultured Lachnospiraceae bacterium, assembly GCA_902782625.1. Classification (GTDB taxonomy): domain Bacteria; phylum Bacillota; class Clostridia; order Lachnospirales; family Lachnospiraceae; genus Anaerobutyricum. The sequence goes on from CACZNZ010000558.1 coordinate 3,904, forward strand.
TATACGGTGTGAATCCAAAATACAGCCTTGAATCTAACCATATATAAAAAATCGGTCTGGGGCCCTCACCCTCTCCTGGAAGATCAAACCATTCAGCACCACCAAATTGATTAAGTGTAGTTTTCCTCTTTTCCAAATCTATCTTGAATGCATCCAGGTCTTTTTTTGAAATCTCAATGGGGAAA
>CACZNZ010000559.1 GCA_902782625.1 uncultured Lachnospiraceae bacterium
AAATCCGCCTGCATGGTATGCTGCTGCCAGCTCAACGCTTGTTACACAGTATGTAAAGAGGTCGCCTAAGAAAGCTGCGATAAAGATCGTGAATTTTTTGTTGACGCCTGCCTTCTTTAATGCATTATAGATTGCCCAGGATACGATGGGGCCTGCAATTGCCATGGAGAAGCAGTTTGCGCCGAGTGTTGTAAGTCCGCCGTGAGCCAGTAAGATTGCCTGGAAAACAAGAACGATCAGACCTAAGATACTTGTTACGCAGGGTCCGAAGAGGATAGCGCCAAGGCCTGTACCTGTCATATGGGAGCAGCTGCCGGTAACTGACGGGATCTTCAGGGATGAAATAACGAATACGAAAGCGCCTGTGATTGCCAGCAGGGTGATTGCTTTTCTGTCATTTTCAACGATCTTGCGGATTCCGATGAAACCAAGTACTACAAAGGGGATACATACTGCATACCAGAAGACGCACCAGCCAAGGGGAAGATAACCTTCCATTACATGCATGGCATTTGATACCGGAGCAAATGCGAATAAAGCAAGCATTGCTACCATCAGTGTCTGGATCCTGGTCTTAAGGGTAAGCTTTAATGCCGGAGCGGCATTGGTTGTTTTGTTCTCTTTCTTCTCTTTGAATAAGTCGAGTAAGTTTTTCATTTGTTCTCCTCCTACATAAAAGAATATAATTTTTTGGGCTTCGATTAGTATCTGATTTCTAGTATCAAATTAAGCCTTGTTTTTTTGAAGCTGTCTGTATTATATCTCATTTTGATATTTTGAAAATGCACTTTTTAATACTAGACTGCACATTTTTTGCGAAATGAGTCTTAAATTAAGTGTACATTATTGCAAATTGATACTATACATGTCGCAAATATGTATATTAAAATAACATAGTATCTTTTTTTCGGTTGTGGTATTATATATATGAATATTAATACTATAATTATAAATACAAATATAAGGAGGACATAATATGGCTAAAGAATTCGGTTACTGCAGCTCCGGCTGTACCAGGCCGCAGTTTGAAAAGCAGGTCGACAATATTAACAGAAAATATCCCAATGCGATCATTATCAAGGAAGTTTACTCCAAAACCATGACAGACCGGACAGAACTTAAAAAGCTCCTGTCCCAGTTAGATAAGGAAGATACTCTGATTGTAAACTCCATGGAACGCTTAAGCAGGGAGCCGGAACAGCTCTTTACCTATTATAAGGATATGGCTGAAAAAGGGGTTAAACTGATTTTTATCAATCAGCCTTATATGAATACGGAAGTCTTTGCGTCCGCATATGACACAATGACAAAGGAATTGCCCGAATCCGAAGAGAAGTCGGTCTCTGACGGAATGGATCAGCTCCTGTCCGCACAGATTACCAGAATTCTGGAGAAATCCTGGGAAGATCTGCAGGAGCAGAGAGCCCATATGAGAGAAAGCTTTGAGCAGGCTAAGATGGAAGGAAAGCAGATTGGCAGGGTCAAAGGGAAAAAGTACGAATCAAGAAAGTCCTTCATGGTCAAGGAGCTGATCAGGAAGTATAATCAGAATTACGGCGGCTCCATGAATGACGTGCAGACCATGGAACAGATCCGGAATGAGATGGGAACCATATCCAGAAATACTTATTATAAGTATAAAAAGGAACTCACAGAAGAGGAGAGCTGATTCGGACTGTATTTAATACAAAATGATATCAGTGCAGTATATAATATAAGGAAGAGCTTCCTTTAAAAGGGAGAGAGACACCCGGGGAAAAATAGGGTGTCTCTCTTTTTCTCTTTTTTACACTTAAATTAAGACCCAAAAATCAATTTAATACCCTCTAGTATCAATTTATTATCTTTATATAGTATTAAAATGATATATAATGGTCTCAAGACTTAAATCAATACTTAAACATAGAGGGAGGAAAAAATGGAAAAAATAATTACCATTATACTGATCCTGGCGGCAGCGGCAATGTTTGCCCACGGGTTATGGAAGGGAAGAAAAAATCATCATCATTTTCATATCGGGCATTCTCACGGAGGAGCTACACTGGGGATTGACGCATTTGCCTATGCCTCCAAACTCAGAAGCTGGAATGCCGGATACAAGGTTCTTCTGGCAACTGCCAGCCTGATCCTCTGCATTGCTTTTAACAATATTTACGTATCCGTCGCCACCATACTTTTCATGGGATATCTTACCGTAGTAATCGGAGAGCTGGAATTTGATCATTATATCTCCATGCTGACTATCCCGATCGTATTCATGGTTGTTGGAGCGGTTACGATCGCCATCGGCTACTCCCTTAAGCCGGTCGGCCAGTACAACCTGCATGTATTTAACCTTTTTTACATTTACTGCTCAAATAAGAGTATCGCCCAGGCAGCAGTCCTTATCCTGAAAGCTCTCGGCGCTGTCAGTGCTCTTTACATGATGACGCTTACGACCCCTCTTACCGAGCTGGTATCAGTACTTCGCAAAGCACATCTGCCAAAACTGATCGTGGAGCTGATGAATATGATCTACCGTTACATTTTCATCATGCTTGAGACCTATACAAGGCTTAAGAATTCCGCCGAATCCAGACTGGGCTACTGTGATTTCAGGACATCCTGCTACAGCTTCGGCCAGATTGCCAGCAATCTTTTTGTCGTATCTTTGAAAAAGGGCAACGCCTACTACAATGCACTGGAAGCCAGATGCTATGACGGAGAATTGAATTTCCTGGAGGAAATCAAACCGGTAAAAAGCTGGCAGATTGCTTTGGCGGCTGCATTCCTCGCGGCACTTTGCCTGATCTGGTTCCTGACAAGATAGTTTTTGATAATGAGCAAATAATTCCATTTTGATTATAGAAGGAGAACTACAATGAACAGAAAAGAAGAAAATCCCATTTTACAGGTTAAGGACGTACATTTCAGATATAATGATGAGAAAGAAACTTTAAAAGGAATCAGCCTGGATATATA
>CACZNZ010000560.1 GCA_902782625.1 uncultured Lachnospiraceae bacterium
AGTTCCACCTTCCATAAACTGTCTGTGCTGATCATCGTTCATAAAGCTTGTGAGGATCTGATCCATTCGAAGTGCAGGAGATCGAAGCATCAGCTTATCAAATGCTTCCGGATATCTCAGGTGGTAAAGAACTGCCAGATATCCTCCGAAACTGGTGGCAAAACACCATATCGGCACAGGGTACTTTTCCCTTACATATTCATAGACCGTATGAAGATCATCCAGACAGTTTTCTATCTTCAGATCACGAAACTTTGCTTTACTCTCTCCATGAGCCGGCCAGTCAAAAGTAAATGTTCCGATTCCCTCCGGAACCATCTCTTCATGGAGTCTCTCTATCCTGGGGCTTCTTTTACTGCCCGAAAAACCGTGCAGACAAAGGACCACTGCCTTCTGCCCGGGAATTGTGCCGTCGAGACAGCTGATCTCATATCCATGTTTGCTAAGAAGCTTCATCTCTGCTTTATAAGCCATCCAACATCCCTCCTTTTTTACAAATAGTATCATCATTTTTATAGCGAAGCAATCCATACTTGCAGTAACCTGACTTTCGATTTATGATAGCTGTAGACGATTTCAATGACAAACCAGAGGAGCCAGATGATGCATTATCTTACCTATATGATTCAGAAAAAAGACCATGGAAAGGAAGTTCTGTCGATTCTCAGACATGAACTACAGTTGTCGACGGCCAAAATCCGCTCTGTCAAATGGGACCCTGCCGGGATTCTTTTAGACGAAAAGCGTGTCACCGTCCGACAAAAGGTAGAGAAAGGACAGTGTCTGAAGGTCCTCCTTCATGATGCCGAAACGAAAGAAGTCCGTATTCTCCCCTGCTCTATGGACCTGGCTATCCTCTATGAAGATTCCGATCTTCTAATACTGAACAAACCAACCGGCATTGTATGTCATCCATCCAAAGGCCACCGTCAGGACACCCTTGCAAACGGTGTCTGTGCCTACTTTGAAGCAAAAGGAGAAAGAAGCAGTGTTCATCTTCTTGGAAGGCTCGACAAAGATACTTCCGGCATCCTTGGTATCGCGAAGCACAGTGTAGCTGCACAGCGTATGACCTCTTCTGTACACAAAGAATATCTGGCCATCATCGAAGGCCATCCGGCCAGACAATCCGGATGGATCAGTATTCCCATGGAGACTTACCGGGATCCCGTGGATCATTTTCTGAAAATGCGAAAATCATCCCATGAAAAAACCGGCCGGGCAAATACTTTCTATGAGGTATTGTACCCGGTCGGTCCTTATTCATTGTGCAGATTAACAATCGAAACAGGAAGAATGCATCAGATCCGTTTTCACATGGCCTCCATCGGCCATCCCCTTCTTGGCGATCCGATCTATGGAAACGGCCATACCAACCTGATCAGCAGGACTGCCCTCCATGCATTTCAAATGCAGTTTACGCATCCTGTCACAGGGGAAATGATTTCTCTGAAAACAGAACTTCCCTCCGATATGGAAGCCGTGATCAACGGACTTTAATCTTAACGACAACTTTCTTTGTCATAGCCTTATATTTCGCAGTACCAGCTGCTGTGACTCTTACTTTGATCTTAAAGGTTCCTTTTTTCGTTCCTTTTTTCACGATGATATTGCCAGTCTTTTTATTGACAAGCAGTTTTGAACTTCCGCCCAATTTCTTAAACGTCACTTTACCTTTTGCATTCTTGACGATAATCGCTTTCTTTACAATCTGTCTCTTCTTCCTCAGCTTGCTGCGTTTCACCTTCTTGATCTTGGCCTTGACCGTCATCTTCTGGTTGATTTTTTCTGCAGTTTCTTTTTGCGTCGTAGTTGTCTCTGCTGCCTGCTGAGACGGAACAAGGCTTCTGAGCGCCTTCGTCACTGCTGCCTGAGCTGCTTTTACGTCTGCTTCTGTCCAGGTATCCGTATTATCATCACAAAGTGCATTGGCTGCTGCAATAGCCTGTCGTAGTGCGTCGATAGATTCCTTCGTGTACTTACTCTGATCATTGGCGATAATGGCATTAGCATCGATCAGTGCTTTTTCCAGAACACCCTTTGCTTCCTGTCTGGCTTTGTCTTCCTCTGCCGTGATTGCCGGAATTTCAACCTCTTTCACCTGTTTCGTGAAATAAGAGCTTTGGAAGGTTGCGGTATAGCGACCGGTTCCGGTTTCTTTGGTTGTCGGCTTTTTGATGATCTCATAAGCGATATCTTTCGTCGTCTCGGTCTTCGTCTGACTTTGGTCATCGCTGATGATTACGGTTCCTGTGACGCTGCTGTTGTCCTCAGCCCACTCATAGGACGGTTCGTTCATCTCTTCCGTACCATCGAGTTCCTGGGAAACATCCTGGGTAGGATCCAATAATTCTACTGTAATGACTGTCCGTACTGAATCAGTGGCAGTATTATCTTTGGTTGCTTTCCCAATATCAAGCACTTTGAATCTGGCATTGGCATTCAGCAAAATCTCTTCTTCTCCGGTGCTGAGATCGAACAGGCTCTCTATGCATACTCCTCCCAGAGCCTTCATAGCTTTTGCCGGGGCATAGATTTTGTACATGACTTTTGAATAATCAGAAAAGCTCCATGCGGTCTTAAGTCCTGCCGTGGTAGAAATGATCGCCTCATCAGGAACGATCCTGCCAATCGAAGCAATCAGCTGGTCATCAGTAACATGTTCTGTCGTTCTGTCCACACCCGCAACATCGGCGACGCGCTCAGGGGTAATTCCGCTATACAGAATCAGATCTTCCTGGAATGTTCCTCTTTCCAGCTCTGCAAAAAGACCATGATCCATCATCAGATACATTTCCTGATATCCTTCTCCCGATAATTTGATAGATTGTGCCGTCTTATAGGCATCATGATTCAGCGCAGATGTCATCTGTCTGTAATGCGATTCGCCCTTATACAATACCGTATAAGGCATCAGTTTTTCACTCATCGGGAAATTATCCCGATTATACTCAATATAGCTTTCCATCCATGCGATAAAATCATCGTGGATCTCTCTGTACCCTTTATAATTATCCTCCTGAAAGATACTCTGATCACCTGAGATAGACTCAAAATGATAATGTGGCTCATCCCCCTGGTCACCATTCGTACCATTAGAGGAACCCTGCACTTCATCATCCAAGATAGCGGAATGTTCGAAGGCCTTCTCCTCAAATATCCCGGCAGTCCCAACAGGATTACCATCCGAGCCAAATACCTTATCCGCAGAAATTCCACTTTCAGAAAATGCATGATCCCTCACTTTCCGGATGGAATCCGGGAGAAAGACTTTCTTTAAATCACTGCGGAAAAAGGCATAAGGTGCAATTTCTTCTACCCCTTCAGGAACATGGAAAATCTCCTGTTCTGCTTCCTCTGTCTTATGGAATTCTTCACTATCATCATCCAGTTCATAAGCAAAATAGGCAATCAGCTTTTTTTGATCACTACTGTAGACAGACCCGTCCTTGACCACAAATCCCTCATTTGGATTGTCTTCATCATAATTTTTACCTATTCCTATAAAAGGAGCACCATACAGAGCACCATCCTCAATGACAGCCTCTCTTCCTATGCTTAGTTCCTTATTTCTTTCAAACATAGGATTGATATTATAGTTTCCCTGGAAAAATGCTGCAAACTTTATCGAAGCAGAACAATCCACTAACGATGGGGTTATATCTTGATTTAATGAAAAAGCATATTCATCGATACATTGGAGTGAAGACGGAAAGTACACATCTTCAAGAGCACATCCTGCAAAAGCTCTTTTCCCGATCGTCTGCAAATTATCCGGAAGAGGAATGTCTTCTAACATGCTGCATTCAAAGAATGCTCGTTCCGGAATCACCAAAAGATTATCTCCACGGAAAGTCACCCAACGAAGCATACTGCATTCGGCAAACGAAAACTTCCCGATTTTTATGAGGCTTTCCGGCAAATCCACTTTCCCCAGTTCCAGGCAGCACAAAAAAGCTCCATCACCAATCTCTCTCAGTCCTTCATTAAAATCTACCAGTGTCAACTGGGCGCATCCTGAGAATGAACCATTCCCTACAGAAACCAGAGAATCAGGAAAATATACCTTCTGTAAAGCACTGCAGGCTTCAAATCCATAATCATCGATCTTTACAATATCGTCCGGGAAACGTACTGTCTTGATCCATAGATTGCCTCGGAATGCCTCTTCTCCAATCTCAGTAATCTGTTTCCCGTCAATCGAATCAGGAACTATAAGCTTTGCGGTTCTTCCGGAATAACCGGTCACTTCCCTGCTTCCGTCCTCGTTATCGGCATAGGTATAGCCATCTACCACTTTGCCGACCGGAGAAGCTTTCCCATAAATTTCTCTCCCGTCTTCTTCATGCCAGGCTTTTACCGTATAAGAGTAGGATGCTCCCGGTTCAATGCTTTCATCAATATATGTCACCGTATCTTTTGCCGCATTGGCTTCCACCGAAGCAATTGCTTTATTATTGCGGAAGACTTTATACCCTTCTGCATCGGTTCTCACCTGATCCCATTTCAGAATCGCTTTCGGATAACTCGTTGTCTTTACAGTAAGTGATGTGACAGCTCCTGTCGTCCCCTGTGCCTGCGCATTGACTGCACCTTCAGGCAGTACGGATAAGCCGGTCAGAACCATAACCATCGCCATCAGCATTGCCAGGTTCTTTTTGAACAGTCTTTTCATTTTCTCTCCTCCCTTATACTGATTGTCCAATCCAGTTTTGCACAGTTCGTATCTCATCTATATATCCATCCGCATCATTTGGGGTCTCCAAAATAAACGGAAGCCCGAAAAACACCGGATGTAAAGCAATACGTTTCATGGCATCCATGCCAAGAAAACCTTTGCCAAGTTTTTCATGTCTGTCTTTATGAGAACCCCTCTCATTTTTACTGTCGTTAAAATGGACTGCCTTTAACCGTGACAGGCCGATCACATCGTCAAAATGCTGCAGGACACCATCGATGTCGTCTTTTATATCATATCCTGCATCCCATGTGTGGCACGTGTCAAAACAAACGCCAATCCTATCCTGG
>CACZNZ010000561.1 GCA_902782625.1 uncultured Lachnospiraceae bacterium
ATCGTCTGACAGGTCTGCGGCTCATAGGGCTCCCAGCGGTAATCATCAGTGGAAGGATCTCCTGTTTTTGCAAAGTTTACCCACATTTCCTGTACGGTCTGAGCCAGCTTTGTGTCTGCTTTTTTACCGATATAAATGGTATCCTCTGTGTTATTGAAAACATATGCAAGCTCAACCGCATGGCAGGCTTTAAGGTAAGGAATGTCAGACTCTTTCGTCCAGTAGTACATATAATGCTTCCCGCCGTTTTGTGCATGGAGAGAGGCCTGCTTGATAGCGGGACCGCGGAAGAGCAGGTCATTGAAGAATTCTGTGATGTTCCATTCCTCTTCCTCGTTCTGAAGAGCAAGAAAGGCATCAACGAAAAGCTTGTCCGCGCTGTCCAGACGGTCTCTGACCGACCCGTACATCAGACGAACTGCCAGCAGGTAGACCGGATACCCGCCAACCTCTTTAATCCAATAACGTACTTCATCTGCATTGGTTCCACTGAGCATCTCTACATCGCATGCTTCGCCCGAGGCATAAGCACCATAGAGATCTTCCGGGAGCACCACGCCGTCTCTTTCCGGAAAATTAATGTAGTCATTCAGTTTTGCATTGATCTTCTTAATCTCCTTCTCGTCAAGAGCCAGAAGATCTTCCATCGTTTTTGCTTTCGCTTCTTTAAGAAGCATACGTGTCAGTGCCTTGCATTCATCCTTCCCGAATGTCAGAGCCACGCTGCCGCTCTGAGCGATCGCACGGTGGAACAGCCCCTTTGCTTCTTTGATCAGGGGAAGCAGGGAAACGCTGCTGCCGCCGGCTGATTCCCCGAAAACAGTGACATTTTCAGGATCTCCTCCAAATCCCTCGATGTTGCGCCTGATCCACCGCAAAGCACAAACCTGGTCAAGGAGTCCCAGATTTCCGCTTTCTTTATAGTCTTCGCCGCCCTTTACTTCGGAAAAGTCAATAAATCCCATCAGACCGATCCTGTAATTTACGGTAACAAGAACGACATCCGGATGCGCTTCAACAAAATTCTGCCCATCGTACAAGGGATCTGCGGTACCGCCCCATCCAAATGCTCCGCCCGGGAAGAATACCATGACAGGCCGGCCTGCTCTATCTAAAGGCGGATTTGCAGTACTTGTCCAGACATTCAGGGTCAGGCAGTCCTCCCCTTGCGGGTACATCGAAGCTCTTTCAGATGCAGCAACTGTCTGGATGCCTGATTTCCCGAAGTAATATGCTTCATAAACCCCGGTGTCTGCAGCTGCATCCACCGGTGCTTTCCATCGAAGGTTCCCGACAGGCGGCTTAGCATACGGGATGCCCTTGCAGGAGAGAACCTGGTTCTTTTCCTTTCCGACAAAAACACCGTTATCACAGGTTACAGCGTTTTCCTGCGAATAATCACCATCGGTAATCAGTTTGTTTTTCCCATAAAGCCTGGCAATCAACTTTCTCTCCTTATCAAATTTCTCTTTTATTTTGCTTCGATTTAGAATGCCTGTAATCACTGCAATGATGATTAGATTGGCCAGAAACCAAAGAAGTATCAGCTTCCATATCTTTCTTCGTCTGCTTTTTTTCATTATGAAACTCCCAAATCCATGCTGCTTCATTCATGCCGGCATTGGATGAGTGTTTCATCCGTTGCCGGCATGATGCCGTGCTGATAGGAGAATACCATAAACAGCCAAAACAGGTAAAGAACACTTCACGGATTCAGATCCGATTTTCAGGATTGAGGAATGAAATTATGTTTTATCTGCAGTAAATTTCCACTGCTTTCCCTGCAAAACGGCCGGTTCCTTCTCCGGCGTAAGCATCAATATTTGTGTTCATTTCCCCGCCGGCTCCGTACGCTGTACCAAGTCCTGCAAGGATTTCTTTTGTACAGGTATAGTAATGCTCTGTGATGAAATCCTGTAGTTTCTTTACCAGTGCCTGGGCTTCATCGGATCCGGGATCCTTGTCCATGATCATTCCGAACTCGGCGAAAATATCCATCATTTGCCTGCCAAGATCCAGATCTTCTTCTTTTGTTCTTCCTTTGGACTTCTTTTCATATTCCCTGTAAGCTGGGGTATTTCCCCAGGAAGCCCTTGCCTGCTCTGCATACTCATCGATTTTTCTTGTATCAAATGCGTCGAAATTCAGTTTCTTTTTCATTGATTTATCTCCTGTCTTTTTTATTTCACGCGCGAGGCCGATCAGGTTTTCCAGATGCTCTTTTTTCAATGTGAGCAGAGTAATCTGCTGTTCCAGAGCCTTGTTTCGATCGAAAGCGGGACTTTCGATGATCCTTTGGATCTCTTTAAGAGGGAATTCCAGTTCACGAAAAAGCAGGATTTGCTGCAGCTTTTCCAAGGCTGTATCGTCATACAGCCGGTATCCTGCTTCGGTTACATCTGCGGGATGCAAAAGGCCGATTTCGTCATAATACCGGAGGGTGCGGATTGTCACTCCTGTCAGTTTACTCACTTCATGTACTGTCATCATCGCTCTGACCTCCTCGTTCAACTGCACTATAAAC
>CACZNZ010000562.1 GCA_902782625.1 uncultured Lachnospiraceae bacterium
ATCGTCTCTTTTTCAAGTTTTAAAGGAATCCTTCTTTTCCAGATACCTAATACACCGGAGATTTCGACTTTCTCGACACGAAAAGCCAGGATGCCCAGCATCTCAGGCACCAGGCGCACCTTAGCGTGCAAATGTCTTCCATGGAGTGAATAGGCATGCCTGTTTTTTTCCGATTCCGTAAAGAAACGGTTTCCGATGCTGATCCACAAAACTCCGGCCAGGACCGGAATCGGCATTCTCTCGTAAATCAGCACTTCCACCGTGATTTCTTTCCCTTTTCTAACATAGGCAGGCACTTTCATCATGGCCGTGAGATCCTTCGGTATGGTAAATGCATAAAGCACTTCAAGTACCATGCATATTATCAGGGATGCAAGAAGCACCGTACCTGTTGCCCCTCCCAGATATACAGCGACCAAAAGCAGAAAACCTACTACCAGGATCCTTCCCGGAATTCTTCTCATCTTCTTCTCCTGACTCCAGCCCTGTCTCCCTGAATATCAGACAGACTGTCCGGAACTCTTACCCGGTCGCAAACATCTTTGATCACCTGTTCTGCTCCATCCTCCACAAGTTTTGCTCTTGCATGGAGTACAAGACGGTGTCGATATACATCATAGATTACTTCTTCCACATCTTCCGGAATCACAAAATCTCTTCCATTTAAATAAGCGCAGGCTTTGGCCATCTTACACAAGGCCAGAGAACCTCTGGGACTGATTCCCAGTCTGATCATCTCATGATTTCTGGTGGCTTGCGCCAGCAGTGCAATATACTGATAGATCAACGGAGAAACCTTGATGGCTGCTGCCTCCTTCTGCATAAGGATTAACTCCTCCATATCCATAATCTTCTTCACATGATCAAGGGGTTCTTCATGCCCTCTGGCCAAGAGAAGAGAGATCTCGTCTTCCACGGAAGGATAACCCATCGAGAGCATGATCATGAACCGGTCAATCTGAGACTCCGGCAATGCCTGTGTTCCTGTCGAACCCACTGGATTCTGGGTGGCAAAAACAAAAAAAGGTTCCGGAACCGGTCTGGTCACTCCGTCGACGGTAACCTGCTTTTCTTCCATAACCTCTAGTAAGGCAGACTGTGTTCTCGAAGAAGTCCGGTTAATCTCATCTGCCAGGACAAGATTCGTCATCACAGCACCTTCCCGATACTCAAATTTTCCGGTCTGTTTACTATAATAGTAGAAACCCACCACATCTGACGGCATGACATCGGGCGTAAACTGGATTCTTTTAAAAGAAAGGCCCAGAACTTTGGAAAGAGCCAGAGTCATCGTTGTCTTTCCGACACCCGGCACATCCGAAAGCAGCACATGCCCTCCGGAAAGGATTGCCATAAATATTTTCTTTACGATCTTCTCCTTTCCGATAATTACTTTGTTGATTTCTTTCATTACAAGTTTTGCTTTATCATTCATAAGATCCTCCATAATCAGATCATTTTATCTGGTTTGATTCTACATGATATCTCTCTTTTTGGCAAGGTACCCACACAGACAAAACTTTACCCTTATCTTTCATGAAAGTACCCTTATGTTGTGATATAATATAGTGTAAGAACGGAGGATTGTCATGCGCGATGTAACGAAATGGTTAGATCATGAGATATATTGCTGGAACCAGAGTGACGATCTTCGATGCATGGAAGACTATCTGAGAACCTTCTGCAAACCACAGGTGATCGAGGCCATCCTTTCGATGTTCCCCGACGTTACCCTGGAAAGTGTATCCTATTATCCCATGGGACACTATATGGAATCCTGCAAGATGGTTCTTACGAATCTGCCTGATTTCTATGAGATCAGAATGCGTCAGAAGATCAGTGATCGTCACAGGGGTACTTTGCGCGTTTATCTTCCTGTTTTATGGAATCATCGTTTTATGGGAATTGCGGGAGCCGGCACAAACAATGAAGTGGACTGGTTCACCTCTGTTACTTACAATGTCCTCACCTGGCCGATGGCGATCCGTAACGGTTATGCCTGTGCCGTTTCTGACAATGATACCGGGATACGTTTGGACTGTACCTGGGGATTTGATGACAAAGGACAACTTGAATGGGATCACATTGACGCGTGGGCATTCAATACAGCCATGCACGAGATGACAGTAGTCGGGAAAGCGATTACTGCTCTGGTCTACGGTGACGATACCTTTACCAGCTATATACATGGCACCTCAGGCGGCGGGCGTCAGGTTGTCTCTGAGGCTATCTTCTATCCGGATGATTATGACGGACTCTGGGCTGACGGACCGGCAGTGAACCACCTTCCGATCCACTTCTCGACCCTCTGGTCATGTGTTGTCGAAGCCAACGAAAAGCATATCGTACCTCTCGAGAAGTACAAGGCTGCTTACCGTCTGGCTCATGAAGAATCAAAGTGCCGGAGATTCCAGTTTTCGGAAAATGCTCTTTCCAGAGCAAGATTCCTTTCCAAACTTCTGGGATATCAGACATCTGAAGGACCGATCACACAGAGAGATCTTGAGGTGATGACCAAGCTTTGGGACGGTCCCGTTACCAGAGACGGCCATAAGATTAATTATGGTTTTGGACCTTTGATCAGGCAATGGCCTGAGAGTATTCATCCATACGGCTATCTGAAGCGCGACCCTGACGGGAAGCTGATGGTCATGCCGATCAGTGAGCAGATGTTCCGATGGTTTACAGGAGATCCTGAGTTTGATATTAACTCCTGCACCTATGAGAAGTTCGATGAGATTTATCATACGGCCATGACTGCATTTTCTAAATATGCACTGGATGAATATGATTTTAACGGTTTTGCAGCAGCCGGCGGCAAGCTCATCATCACACAGGGAACCGGAGATCCGATAATTCCTCACGAGATGATGTATGATTATTATGCCAAGGCAATCACTGCTTTCCCATCGGAAAATGCACTGAATGAGAGCGTCCGGCTGTTTATGCCGGAAGGCGGCGGACATTCCATGCTCGACTGGACAGGCGGCATGCCAACGATCGCAGACGGCATGAAGA
>CACZNZ010000563.1 GCA_902782625.1 uncultured Lachnospiraceae bacterium
GGAACTGCTGCCTCTTACCGTGATCAAGAAAGACCGGACAAGGGAGCCTTATGACAGATCCAAGATCATGTCCGGTATCATGCGTGCTTGTCACAAACGTCCGGTTTCAATCGAGAAAATAGAAGAGACCGTTAATCAGATTGAGAATCGTCTCTTCAATCTCGAATACCGTGAAATTGAGAGTGATAAGATCGGTGAAATCGTCATGGAGCATCTGAAATCTCTTGAACAGGTAGCCTACGTAAGATTTGCTTCTGTCTATCGGGAGTTCAAAGATGTAGGCACCTTTATGGAAGAACTGAAAAAAATGTTTGACTCTAATGAATCATAACAGGAACCTTATAGCATAGAGATTCCTGCTCTTTACGGAAAAGAGCTGCCGCTGTAAAAAAAGCGGCAGCTCTTCCCATATACACAGGAGAAAGCTGAATTATGAAAAATCAACTGAAAACAGAATTATTCATCACATTTGCTAAAATAGGCGCTTTTTCCTTTGGAGGGGGATACGGGATGATTCCCCTGATTGAAAAAGAAACTGTGGAAAACAAAAAATGGGTGAGCAGAGAAGATCTCCTGGATGTAATCGCCATTGCTGAATCAACCCCCGGTCCGATCGCGATCAATGCTGCAACATTTATCGGTTCTAAAGTTTGTGGAACCGGTGGAGCACTGTGCGCTACGCTGGGTGTTGTCCTGCCTTCCTTTCTGATCATCTGTGCGCTATCCCTGGTTCTGCAGGCATTTCAGGAACTGACAATTGTCCGCTATGCTTTTATGGGAATCCGCGCCGGTGTTCTCGCCTTGATTCTCAAAGCGCTCTGGTCTATGTATTCACAGTGCAGTAAAGACTGGTTTTCCTATGTAATCATGGGTCTGGCTTTCTTAACAGTGGCCTTTTTTCATATCAACGCGATCCTGGTTATTCTCGCATCTGCACTGTTAGGGATAATCATAAATCAGATGAGGATGGTGAAGTCATGATCTATGTGGAACTTTTTATCACATTTTTTAAAATCGGCCTTTTTACATTTGGAGGCGGTTACGCGATGCTTCCTCTGATTCAGGGTGAAGTGATCGCCCATGGCTGGCTCACCATGGATGAGTTGATCGACTTTATCGCTGTCAGCGAATCCACACCCGGTCCTTTTGCTGTTAATATTTCAACCTATATCGGCATGGTGACCGGTGGTCCGTTTGGTGCTGTCTGTGCAACCTCAGGCGTGGTTCTTCCTTCTTTGATCATCATCCTGATGGTAGCCAGATTCTATGAAAACTTTAAACAAAGCAGCCTTGTCTCCGGGGCCATGGCTGGTCTGCGTCCGACCGTAGTAGGTCTGATTGCGGCTTCCATCCTTTCGATTGGTCAGGATGTCTTTTTTCCAGAAGCATTTGTAGTGTCTGCCACTTTGCCTGTCAGTATGGGAATATTTATCCTGATTACCATTCTTGTCTTTAAAAAAATCCATCCCATTCTGCTGATCGGACTTTCAGCTGTCCTGGGTATCCTGGCCGGTTACGGGCTGAACCTGTGAATATACAACATGACGGGAGAAATGTTTTATGAAAGAGAATAAAAAGATTCAAACGGTTATATTTGATATTGGAAATGTTCTGATGACCTTCAACTTCATGCCTTATATCAACCGTCTCCTAAAAGATGAGACCGTGATCGGTCGGGTCATCGATGCTCTCTGGGGAACCGGTTACTGGAACCAGCTGGATCTTGGCGAAAAACCAGAAGAGGTCTTTTCCAGAATGATCCAGGCACAGCCACATTATGAAAAGGAAATCCGAAAGACCCTTGATCATGTCGGCGAATGTATGGATCGTAAAGACTATGCCATACCCTGGATCAAAGAACTCAAAGAGAGGGGATTCCAGGTTCTCTACCTGTCCAATTACTCAGAGTTCATCATGGATGCCAGGAGAGAAGTCCTTGATTTTCTCCCCTATATGGATGGAGGAATCTTCTCCTGTCATGAGGGTTTGATCAAACCGGATCCGGAGATTTTCCGCCTTCTTTGTGAAAGATACAGTCTTCATCCAAAAGAATGTGTATTCATTGATGATAATGCAGACAATATCAAGGCAGCAAAAACATTTGGTCTCAACGCAATCCAATTTACCGGTTACGAAAAAACCAGAGCTCTATTGGAAAAAATACTTAAATAAAAACTTATGCCCCATCAGGGATGACGTGTAAGAAGATACACTCATAGTCCGATGGGGCTTTTCATATAAGAGCGGTATAAAAAACCCTAATTACCATATAATGACATTTGAGTTGAAATCTGATAAATCCTGTGATATATATCAGATAGAGAAAATTATGACGTAATAATACGGAAGGATGTTTAGCATATGGTTTCAGAAATTTTCAGTGCCATGACAAAGGGGATCGAAGGTAAACGCATTGTGATACAGGCAGATGTCAGCAATGGCCTTCCCATGTTTAACATTATCGGTTATGTTTCCAATGAAGTAAAAGAAGCAAAAGACCGGGTACGCTCAGCTATACGTAATACAGGATTTTATCTGCCTCCCAAAAGGATCTCTGTTAATCTTGCACCTGCCTCCATCAGGAAATCAGGTACCAGTTTTGATCTCGGCATAGCTATAGCAGTACTTGCTGCATGCGGTCTGATCCCTGCCCGTCCGACAAAAGATATCCTCTTTCTGGGAGAATTGGCTCTGGATGGAACAGTCACAGGAGTGTCCGGTGTGATCTCCATGGTAAAGTGTTCTGTAGAAGCAGGGTGCTGCAGATGTATTGTCCCTCAAGACAATGCTCATGAGGCATCGCTGATTACCGGTGCAGAAGTATACGGGATTCGGCATCTGAAAGATGCAATAGATATATTTACCGGAAAGAAGGATATGGAACACTACTGTTATCTTCCTGAAGAAGATCCATTTCTGAAAAAGACGGAACTTTTCGAATCTGCCCTGATTAGTGTCTCCGATTTTGCGATGGTATGCGGCCAGGAAGATGCGAAAAGAGCGCTTGAGATTGCAGCAGCCGGTTTCCATCATATATTGATCGATGGCCCTCCTGGCGTAGGGAAGACCATGATGGCCTCCTGTGTTCCGGGTATCCTTCCACAGATGACTGATGAAGAGTATCTTGAGACATTGTTGATATACAGTGTCAAAGGATATCTCAAACATGGTATACCCAGACTGACCAAAAGACCTTTCAGATCACCCTCCCATACAGTCACAAAAGCAGGGATGTTCGGTGGCGGAAGATATCCTGTACCGGGTGAGATCTCCCTTGCACACAGAGGAGTTTTATTTTTAGACGAAATCGCAGAGTTCCCAAGAGAAATCCTCGAGCTCTTCCGTATTCCGCTTGAAGAAAAAAAGATTCTTCTGACCAGACAGGAGACTGTATATCGTTTCCCGGCTGACTTTCTGCTAATTGCTGCTTCCAATCCATGCCCGTGCGGGTATTATCCTTCATCAAGATGTACCTGCAGCCAGACAGAAGTAAACAAATATCGCCATAAGATGAGTGGCCCTATTTTAGACCGTATCGATCTGTTTGTACACTGTCACAATCTCTCCTATGAGGCATTGACCAGGAGCACCCAGGGAGAATCTTCCGAGGCAATCCGAACCAGAGTATTAAAGGCCAGAAGGATGCAGGAGGAAAGATTCTCTCATAGACCGATTCTGTTTAATTCTCAGATGAGTACAGAGGATATTGGATTATACTGCAGCCTTGATCAATCATCTTTGCGTCTTATGGAACAGGCATTTAAGACCTTATCCCTGACAGGACGGTCTTACTATAAGATTCTGAAAACAGCAAGGACTATCGCAGATCTTTCAGAATCGGAAAGAATCCGGACGGAGCATCTTGAAGAGGCTTTGCATTACAGAAAGGTGGGAGAAGATTGATTGAAACAGCAGATATGGATGTGCTTATCTGGTATTGGTTTGTGAATATACCTTCTATCGGACAGATAACACGCAACTGACTGCTGAAGACTTTTTTTCATCCGAAAGAAGTCTACAAAGCAGAGATTAACCGTCTTGAGACTATCCTGACTCCGCAGCAACAGAAAAATCTGCTTGCTTCAAAAGATCTTTTA
>CACZNZ010000564.1 GCA_902782625.1 uncultured Lachnospiraceae bacterium
AAGGGCAGTGGATAAAACCTTTTACCAAGTCCGAAAAGACAGAGCCTTTCACCGCCTACGATAAGTCCACACAGTCGGTTACCATGCTGCGGGACAGGGGAGAATACCAGTATCTCGAACTGAATGGAGGCAAGGGTTTCGTCAAAAACTACGGATCCATACAGAAACCCGGCCAGGTTGCCTTTGTAGGCATACTTCCCCCCGAAAATATGGATGCCGATACCTATATCCAGACACTAGACGGAGCATCCTTCATCGAAAGCTGGAACAATAAAAAAGAAAAAAATGTGGCAATCACAATGCCTGCATTTCAGACTGACTACAGCGTAGAGATGGGCGGACTACTTCAGAATCTGGGAATCCGGACGGCATTTACCGATGCAGCTGATTTCAGCCGGATGGCTGACCCCTCTCCTGACACACCAGGTCTCAAGATCAGCAAGGTACTTCACAAAACACATATAGAGCTTGACGAAAATGGCACCAAGGCAGCCGCTGCTACGGCTGTCATTATGGAAAAAAACACAGCCATCATAGGCGCCAGCCCCATCGAGTTGACCTTTGACAGACCCTTTGTCTATGCCCTGGTGGATACAGCCACTGGAATTCCTCTTTTCATCGGAGAGGTAAGGACAATCACGAATTAATTCGCCATGTCAAAAAAGGGGCAGAACTGCATTCCATGCCGTTCTGCCCCAAACTTAATTTCAGATTATTTCTTTGTTTCATCTGCTCCAGGGAGCTCAGTCTTCTTTACATTATCACCGTAAATGGTTTTCCAATCATCTTTCATCGAGATTGCTGTCCAGTTTTCTTTAGCCACTTCATCATAGAACTCAGCAGCCTTTTCGTCGCTTCCATATTCTCGTTCCGTGTCATCACAAACAATGAAGAAGCCTTTGCCTTCATGGTTCGGATTACTTTCGGCATAGTTAAGCATCGAGAAATCACCGGAGCTGTTACCGAATGCGAGGATCGGGTGTTTTCCGATTTCACGGGCAATGGCTGCCGGTTTCCCTGACTTGCCGCATTCTACGCTGTCAAGTGTCTCACCAAGAAGCATGGTTTCGTCCTGAGTCATATTATACTCATCGGCCTCCTCTTTGCCCTTCTTGGAAGCAACATACGGCACGTCGGTACCTACCACATGATCATAAGGAATGTCCAGAGTATCGACGATAGCTCTTACGACCTCACGTTCACAGGCGGAAACCATCCACACATCAAAATCATTTGCCTTCAGGTACTTTATAACTTCGAGCATCGGCTTATAGAAAGACTCCCCGTAGGTCATTCCTTCAAATCCTACCACGTTCTCGTTCTTTGCGAATTCATCCACGTAATCCCTGAACTCTTCCGGTGTCATACCAGCGAAAGCGCTCGCTACCAGATCATCCTTGGTTACAGTCTCAGGTTTGTAGGTTTCACCCTCGGAATTGGCATGCTCTCTTACCTCCTCCATGGCTTCGCTTTCTACTTTGGTAGCCTTATAGTCCGGGTCATCAAGCACACGATACAATGTAAGACAGTAATCGAGGTAAACCGGCGCTTTCTCACAGATTATCGTACCGTCCATATCGAAAGTAGCGATACGGTCCTCTGGCTTCAGGTAGTTATCGCTGGACTCATCGGTTACATCAGCAACAAAATCGACAAGTTCAGCCAAAGATTTACTTTCTGGATTCCAGGACGGGAACTCCTTGCTGTAATCAATATCCTTACTGGATGGAGCTGCCGCCTGTTTTGTTTCTGATTTTGTCTGTGTGGTGCTTCCTGGCTGCCGCATCAGAGCAAATGCTAAGAGCGCAGTAATTGCGACACCGGCCAGAAAAGCAATCACCAGAAACTTCTTGTTACTTCCCTGTTCATTCATGATTCTTCATCCTTTCCATACATAATCTCAGGTTTCTTAAAGTTACATCAATCATCATCAATATCTGATTCGGATTCCAGTATATCGCCTGTGACGGCGTCTATATCATAATTATATTCGGTCTGTCCTACATGAAATTCTACGTCATAGATGTCTTTTCCATCGTCATAGTCTTTCTGGACTCTTTCGTTGATAATGTCAGCTTTGGCAACTCCGGCATCTTTCAGGCAGATACTGAGAGCTTCTTCCTCAGAGATCAGATCGGCAGCCTCTTTCGTTACTTCATCGTTGACTGCATCTGCGGCCGGTGTTTCTGTAGTGACTGCTTCTGTTGTAGGTTCTTCGGCTTTTACTGCAATTTCAGTTGTTGCTTCAGCCACTGGCGCTTCCTTGGTTTCTGTATTTCCGCAGCCGCCCAGAAGCATGGCTGTGGCAATCATGATCGATGCCATGCCTGTAATAAGCATTCTTTTCATTGTTGTTTCCTCCTCTTGTAAAGAGTGGGTTCGTACATTCCTTCAGGTCTTATTGTAGCATGACGGTTTGTTTGTGACAACGAAAATAATGCGGAACCTGCCATCAAGTACCAGCCCCCTTTTTTGCAGACGGGTTCTTATTTTACAGTAACTTTTCTTCCGACATTCTTAGCTTTAAAGATCTTCTTGTAATTTGTGACATATTTCTTATTGACGGACTTTTTCCCGACAGAAACTTTCACGGTTTTAACTTTAGAGCCTTTCAAACAGGACTTGACAGAATTTTTCTTCAGCTTCTTGGTTTTAAGGATTAGTGTTTTCGCGCGGCTTCCATTAAATGCTTTGGCGTAGAGTTTTGTTATATTGGCCCCTATAACGATGGTCTTGGCTTTGCTCTTCTTAAATGCGTTGGCTCCGACAGCTGTAACAGCATATTTCTTGCCATTCACATTTACAGTGGCAGGAACGGTTACTTTCGTTGCATTTTTTGCTTTATTTAAGGTAAGCTTGTTTCCTTTTTGAACGGTGTATGTTTGGTTGGCAACGGTTACAGCACTTCCTACCGGTTGAGCGGATTTGGTAGTTGCAGGGGCAGTGAAGGTGGCAGAGACAGGGAAGAGGTCGGGGGCAGGCTTTTGATCAGTATTGGGGGGTGTTCCAGCATCTGATTTTACAATGGTAATCAGTGGAATGCGTGTCTTTCCCCTCACGTCATAACAATCCATGAATTCAAAGACGACTTCATTTCCTTCTCCAAGCGTCCAGACAGTCCCTTCTTCTTTATAGCATTCAGCAAAAAAGAACTCATCAGGATTATCGTCATTTTTGAAAACATATTCATCATCTTCTCCTGGAACACATGTGAATTTTTTGACCGAATTATCATCGTATGTAACAGTAAAAGAATTCCCTTCTTTGTAGAAATCGAGGTATTGTTCATAGGAAGCTGCCTCATGAATTTCAACAGGCTTAAAATTACAGCTTATTTTTGAAATGGCAGGAACTTTTTTTATGGTTAGTATATTGGAAAATGTCCTGTCATCGTTGTCTATTTCTACCCGGTACGTATGTCCGCCGGTTAAGGTATAGATGTAACAGTCATCATAGTATTGTGGGTAAATAGGAGAAACCGGGCCTACAGGATCCAACTCATAATATACTCCAAAAGGATTATTCCAGTATCCGGACTCAATATCGGTTTCTATTCTCGAAAAACAATATCTGCCAGTCGTTGGAGGGGTAAATGCAAAACCATAAGTGACACCGCTTTCGTTAACGTTAATCACATTATTACCTACAAAAAGGCTGGGTAATGATGTTGCAGTTACCTCTGTCTTTATTCCAAAAGCCATAACAAGTGCACACACCATAAAACTCAGGAACAATGTGATTTTGTGCATGGGTTGTTGTTTCATAGATAATCTCCTTTCGCATAATGTTCTTTTCTTTCATTAATTAATATAATATCATGATTTTGATCATGAGTGTATGATTATTCTTTTTTATTATGATAAAATAGTCATAACAGGAGGATAACCAGGAATGTATGAGGCTTTGATTGAATCGTTCGAAATTATTTTATTTGGATCTTTAATAGTAAATTACGGTGTAGCCGTGCTTCTTGATATTTTGGGATTGGGCAGGTCGCGCTACCTGGCCCCTCTCGGCGGGACAGCTGTCAGCTGGCTGATTATCTGGATCACGGTCAAGACGACACAAACTCTGCCTGAGG
>CACZNZ010000565.1 GCA_902782625.1 uncultured Lachnospiraceae bacterium
GATTTCGGTGAGGAAGGATTCTATATTTTTTGATCCTATTTCATCAATGGTATCCTATTGTCTAAATCTGGCATCCGGCATATGTTCGATGAACATATGTCTTTTTCTTTATAATCTTAAAAAAACGAATTTTCCTATAAAGTGAAAAAGGCAGCTGCTTTGAAGCAACTGCCGTCTTCTCCATATTGATTTTTCAGCTATGATTATTCACTCCTAGAAACTCTGCAATCATTAAACCGATAATACCACCGAGCGATACAACAACTGCCAGAATATAATTATACGGGTTTCCTGTCAAAAGATGTGCCAGGAATGTTCCTCCAAAAGCTCCACACACAACTAATACTATCTGAAAAATAAGACTCATTATTGATTTTGTGTTCATTGTTATACTCTCCCTTCTTTATCTGCTTTCGCCAGATGATTTCCGGCTGAATTGTTTTTGTTTTGATGGGCTCATCATATCACAGGGTTTGTCACAACAATGTCACATAGGCAAAATGTTTATCCTACAATCTTTTTTGCAAATGCAGCAGCGGCTTTCATATCCGATTCATCCGGTTTCCCTTTGTGGATGCCTTTGAACTCTCCCTTACAGTGAAACTCTCTCTCATCCATCAAAATCCCGACCTTATCCGCTTCTGCTTTCACTTTCTTATACGTAGAGTTCAGCAGAGCCGCAGAGCCGAAGTTGACTATTTTCCCAACCTTGTTCTTATCCCTCTCCAATTATTTATACAGAATACATTATGAGTGTTTCATATTTCTTTGTCAACTCTTAAAGGCACAACCGACAACCGGATCCGGGTGATACTTCTGTGACTATTCCTGTGATAAACTTTGCACATAAAACAAAACAAAAAACAACAGGACAACAAGTTCATTTCATGATAAATAAGGAGGGCAACTATGGGATTCTTATCAAAATTCAAAAAAATCGGACAGGCAGTAGATGGATTCAACGAAGCAGCAAATAACTTGAGCAAAAGCACAGTGGAAGATTTCGGTGAGCCGGTATCTTCTCTGTATACTTCATTAAATCTGGGGGACCTGCACAGAAAAATTGATATCACAGACGAAAAAGGCAACGTGAAATATTATACCAAATCCAGCGTATTTGCACTGAAAGGCAAAACCGAGATCATGGATGCAGCCGGAAATGTGATTGCACATCTGGAAAAAAGGCCGATCAGCCTCCATGAAAAACATTTTATTACCATGGCAGATGGCAGAAAATTCACTTTATCGAATGAACTGCTCCATATTGTAAAAGATGTCACGAAAATTGAAGGCCTGAACTGGAAAATCAAGGGTAATATCATCGGACTGAATTTCAACCTTGTGGATGAATTCGACCGGCCAGTGGCTACTATCGGGAAAAAAATGAT
This sequence comes from uncultured Lachnospiraceae bacterium, assembly GCA_902782625.1. Classification (GTDB taxonomy): domain Bacteria; phylum Bacillota; class Clostridia; order Lachnospirales; family Lachnospiraceae; genus Anaerobutyricum. Next base: position 1,389 of record CACZNZ010000565.1, read on the forward strand.
ATCCGTTCATGACAAATACTGCATTGGATTATACAGACCTGAAGAGGAACAGATTGTCACGGCCATTTTCATTCAGCTTGAAAAAATGCTCGAAGCACGCAGCGAAGACAGGGATGATGATTAAGATTGATCCCCGTTAAAAAAGCCGCTATTTAAGGATTGATAACTTAGATAGCGGCTTTTTTTTATCCATATCTTATTTCACTGTTACTGCTTTCAGAAAGTTAAAGGTTTCGGCAGCAGAAGATCCGGCATATTCCTTACCATGCAATCCGAGACAGTAAAAGGTATCTTCTCCTGTGTCAGTATTTCTGTGAACAGTTCCAACGGTTCCCTGTTCTTGGTGAGCAGCTGGAAACACACGCAGAATTTATCAGGCAATGCATTTACTTCCAACACCAGATTCCCATCTGTAATAGAATAAATCCCTTTGATATAGTCTGTCATACCACCCCAGTCTGTTTTGCCGACGTAGCTTATCATATAGGTGTCATGGGCATCGCTGGTATAGATACTGTGTTTCCTGGCATATCTGATCTTTGCCTTTAAATCAGGCTGATTGTCGATTCCTTCTCTGGCCTGGGCGATTTTCCGATACCATTCAAAAGAGTTTTCCGACTGCATCTGCAGAAGAATTGCTCCTCTTGCCCGCTGGCTTAATCTTTCGATGGACTCCTTTTCCATATCCCAGTCATACTTTACATGGATGAATCTGACATAGTCCCGATAGGATTTGGGGCAGCCGATATCCTTGCGGTAGTCATTGGCAATTTTGGCAGATATGTGCTGGTCTTTCTTTGGCGGGAAAAAGCGTGCCGTCGTTTTCAGCATAATTGCAGCAAGAACAGAGTTGGGAGTACCGTCAATCTCTTTTGCGTACTCCATAAATGCTTTGCTGTCGAGCTCTACCTCATAATAATAGGTCTCATTCGCGAAAGGATTGAGAAAATAGCTGTACTCTGCCTGCTGTCCCACCTTGCTGTCCCCGTCTTCATATCGTTTCATAGGGGCATCGACCGGGAGCAGATCAACATCAGGAACGGCATATTCTTCCTCTTCGACCGGTGTTCCGACCGCTTTTAAATCGGCAGGCGGTTTGATTGGGCCGTATTTCCCTGTCAGATACTGGTATAGCGTCGTCTTCACCCAATACATCGCTCCGAATCCGCCACAGAAACTATGTGCCCAATTGAACCAGATACAGTCTTCCCTATATGTGAGAGCAAACAGGTGCTCTCCCACCTCTTCCGATCCCAAAACAAGCCGTTTGTTCCTCTCGGGCAACACAGCAATGGGACGGTCATTAGGAAGCAGAACATAATTCTCACCTTCATCAAGTCCGACTTTTACCGAAAAGTATGGAAGACGGGTCATGGCCTCTCTGGCCGCCCGTGTCAGTAACTCACTATCAATCGTCTCGGAAAGCCTTACCTTGACGCGAACGGTAAAAGCATTCTTTTTCAGATATTCATACAGCAGATAGACATCAGGATTGTTTGCCATTCTTATGCCCCTTTCCTTCTTCCTGATTCAAACAGGTTCTTCTATGTATCTCCGTTATCTTATGCATTCTCGTTAAATCCTTTTCGTAAAAATGACAGCCGTCTTTCAATGTTTTCTTTGACGATCTTCGTATCCAACGCCATGTCATATCCGTGGAAAGTTCCTTTGGTGTCATTGATCTCCACGTTTGCGCCTGCTTTTTTAAGTTTCTCTCCATACGAGATTCCTTCGTCATGCAGACAATCATATTGCGTTGTCTCGATATAAGTGTCTGGTATCACGCCAGGAAGAGGATAGTGCATGGGAACTGCCTGGTGCCTGAGTTCCAGGTCTTTTCCGCAGTAGAATTCCCACATGCGCTCCATGGAGGAAGCATTCCACTGGGGAGTGTCCGTGAACTGCTTCATGGACTCCGTCTCCATGTTGTCATCCGTTAAAGGATACACGAGCATCTGAAAGAGAGGCATCCCTACATTCTCCTGCTCATAGCGAGTGCTGATCAGGGCTGTGAGCGATGCGCCGGCACTGTCTCCGCCTAGTCCGATCCGGTCTGCGTCGACCCCAAGCTCTTCGGCATGAGACATCACATATCTGTATAGGGAAAGAACATCTTCATAGGCAGTCGGGTACTTGTGTTTGGGCGACAGGTGATAGTGCGTGAAGAAGACCTTGCATTGTGCTTCTTTGGCATAGATGCAAGCCAGCTGTTTCTGATATTCCGCCGGCTTGTAGACGAAGGCACCTCCATGGGCATAGATGAGAGCCGGAAGTTTTCCTTCTGCCTCTGCCGGGGAAAAAATGCTGGTCTTCAGGGAGAGGCCCTGATAGCCTTCCGTTTCTATCAGCTCTTCTTTGATATCCGGCGGGCATTTGCACCGACGCCAC
>CACZNZ010000566.1 GCA_902782625.1 uncultured Lachnospiraceae bacterium
GCATATTTACATCGTTCGTTATCATCCAGCATCCTATTCAGATTCTCATAATAAATTTCCATTTCCTGATTTAGAAAATGTTCCATTGCTTTCGGATCTACCGCCCTTCCATGATTCAGCGCAGCCTGATAATAGGAAATGGTTTTCTTGCATTTTATACATTCGATCTTTTCTTTATATACGTCAGAAATCAGTTGTCCAAAAGTCTGAACATAGTGTATCCAGATGGATGTCGCATCTTTACGAATCTGGTCCCTTTCCAGAAGCAGATTTTCATACTCCTCATATCTTGCATCCGAGCTTTTCATTAAATCCATAGTGTTACCTCGGTTTCAAGTCATATACAGATTTTAAGGCCTTAGGTACCAGGTACCTATCTCATCTTATCATGCCTCGGAAGTTTCAGACAACTTTTTTGCTGTCGAAAGTGTTAATTGTACATAAAAAATGTATTTAAAATAATAACGCCGGAAATGTAAGCTCTTTTATGCTTCCATTTTCGGCGTTTTGATCTTTGTTTTCATTTTTTACCTATCCTTACTTAAAAGAATAAGGAAACCAGCTTGTAAGCCAATTTATGTGTTCCCCTTCAGAAAGAGCGAAACCTTCACGATAATCATAACGTTCTGATTTTATCCACTCTGGCTCTACTACTGGAGGGGATGGTATCTGGTACCATCCCCCCCTATTTTCTTTATCGAACCTTTACTCTGATTCCTTTTTGTACGCCATTTACGGCAATTACATAGACTTTACAAGTGCCTTTATGCACTCCTCTTATCACTCCTGATGATGAAACAGTCGCTACGTTATTGTTGGAACTCATATATCTGAATCTTGGTGCATGACTGTTTGGGAGATTCTTCAGTCCTTTTTTCTTAAGGACAATCTTCTGTCCGGTAATTTTAAATGTTCTGCCGACAGCTACGGAAGCTTTGGTTCTTCCTACTTTCACCCGCTTAGGATTGGTATACTTCTTGGAAGTATTTCCCGCTACGGAGTGCAGGAGCAGGCTCTTTCCAATAATGTTCTTCTTGCCATTTACAGTTTTGTATGCAGCTACATATGCCTTGTAGCGTTTGCCTTTTCTGAGGCCTTTCTTGGTATATTTGAAAACATTATTTCCTTTGATATTTTTTACCAGTTTGCAGGAATTGTATGTCTCATCTGTGCTGCATGCTGAGAAGTAAACCAGGTAGCCATCTACGCCATTGACTTTGACCCAGGAGATGACTTCGTGTGTTTTACCTTTCGCTGCCATCTTTGCAAACACATTTACTTCTCCAAGTTTGCCTGTTGGTACTGTCCTGACTGCTCCGCAGCCCTTACAGGTGTATGTGATCTGGCCGGGCGCATTCACGGATGCAGCTCTGGTAACTTTTCCTTTGCCCCAATTATGAGCTGCCTTTATAATATGGGAAGAATTATTCTGACATACTTTCTGATGGAAGTTTGCGTTGAGATTCTTCCAGGCGCCATAGTTGTGGCCCTTGGCCGGGATGATAACATCCTCAGGCTCAAGTTCCTGATTACCTTTGGAATCTGCGAAGTATGAGTTGCAACCATCACATTTCCAATATCTCTTATTGCCGTTTTTATCACATGTAGCAGCCTTCGCAGCATGCTTGACCAACTTATGAACATGATTTACATTGATCTGAATAACAGCCGTTTCGAAGTCATTATTCGTGATAAACTTATCCGGTGTCGTTGCTGCCATGTTGGCTGTCTGGTAAACATTTTCATCTATCACATATTTGAGATAGGCCGTACCGGTTCCTTTGGCTACATATTTAATCTGGCCAGAAGATTTATCTTTTACAAGTTCTACTATCTTTCCTGAAGTATCTTCTTTACCATCTTCATCAGTAATAATGAAATGTCCGTTATCTTTATAGAAAGTGGCGAAGTCCGCGCCTTTCTTATTGAGAGCCCTCAATCCCAAATTATCGGTATAGTCATACTCCCCTGTCTTCATATCGATCTGATATTTCGACTGCTGGGATATAAGGCCACTATCCACATTTTCCGGTTTGATCTTGGCGATTGGAAAGATTGGAAGGACATCTTCTATCTGCGACTTCACGGTATCTACCTTCTCGGTAAATTCAGCTTCTGTGGAATCAAAAGGTGCCATGCTGGAAAGTATTCTCAATGTATCCCCATGAGCATATTTAATCGATGACCACTGTAAGGCGTCTTTACCTACAGTGCCAGCATCCTCAAAGTCTCTGTACTTCTTGGCGAGATCTTCTTGCGCAGAGTTACCATCTCCAAATTCCGTAACTTTCTTAAAGTTAATATCTACCGTTGATTCCTCATATTTTCCGTAAACATGATAAACGGTAACCTTGAAATTCAATGCTACCGGACAGTTGAATCTGGTCTTTCGTTCTTCCTCGGAATGTTTCTGACTCATCAATATCGTGGTATATGCCGGAAGAGTAACTGTAATACTACTGGATTTGTCTTTACTCTTTGAAACACTTTCATCCTTTGACCATCCCTTGGATACTGTTTCTGAAACAGATGTTGTAAGTTCTGTACTCATTTTCCAGCTGCCGCCGGTTCCCAGAAATCCTGCCGACCCTCCGGCCTCCATCCCAATTTTAATGGAAGAACTGCTTTCGTAGCTGCTGCTTCCGGATATGCTGCTGGAGATCGTTGTGTTGATATTTTCGGATACGGTCTGAGATGCCTCAGCCTGCTCACTGGACATATTGCTTATATCAGAAACTATTTTCTCATCAGGATAATTCGTAGATCCCTTTGAAGATGTTACATAGACATAAGGGGATGAATCATTGCTTTCAGGGATGATCGGTGTAACAGTGAAATCACTAAAAGCGACAACTACAGAATGAAAATTATAGCCAGGTAGTTTAGAAAAAGCTCTGTAATGCTCGCTGGCAGTTCCAAGTGTTCTAAAGAAAACAAGGCCACTTTCATCCGGAGCATTCTTGACATTGATCTTACTAACAACGCCAACACTAGAGTCCGTCCATGAGTTCATTACCATTGTAGCTGCTGTATCTGCTACGGTTTTGGCCATAACAGTTTCGTCAGAAGCAGAACGAAGTGTATCTCTATAAAATACAGCATCCAGTTTCTCTGGATCAAACACCCCATAAGGCTCAAATGGATTAAGTGACCAAATATTATTACTCTTTAAGTTTACAGTCTTCTTTTCACTCACTAAACTGCCTTCATCGTGACCATAAAGAAGATCCGTTACATTTTTATCGTCGTAAAGAGAACCCCAATAACCCCAAAAATAGTTTTCATGACCTTGCTGGTTGTTGCCATGAGCCATGTAAAAGCCTAATCGTGTCCAGAGATCCCCGATCGAGTATTCTCCATTCATCTCATCCACAGCATCTTTACTGTTCAACTTATTTCCGAGCATAGCCTTGTAATAACCTGACTGGCTCGAGTTGAAATTCCCATCACCTACATTCACATATTTGATCCCGTCAAAATCATAAGTATTCTGAACCGGTGCCGGCTCGGAATCCTCTGCATGCGCTGTTATGGTTCCCGGGATCATGATCAGAGCCATAGTCAGCAAAATCGTAATCAGTTTTCTTTTTTTCAAAACTTTCCTCCTTTTCAAATCACTGTGAAAAAATTTTTACTCTTGATTCTAACACGTTTTCGTGGTTTATGGCAACATATTTTCGCTGTTGAAATATAATAACGCCGGAAGTGTAAGCTCTTTTATGCTTCCATTTCCGGCGTTTTGCCCTTTGTATCCATTTTTTACCCTTCCTTACTTAAAAAAGGAAACCAGCTTGTTGAGCCAATTTGTGCGTTCTCCTTCGGAAAGAGCGAAACCATCACAATAATCATAACGTTCTGATTTCATCCACTCTGGCTCTACTACTACTGTATAACGGCTTTCTGCTTCTGTAAAACTATGAATTGACATTTTTATTACCCCCTGTTATTCTTTTTTTGTTCTTATGCAACTATCTTAGCATAGACTATTGGAAAAACAATGGGCTGGAAATGAGAATATTCCCTTTTTATTTGTGCTTTGCGCACAATACTAGAAAATGTGGAACATTTGCTATGAAAAGGAGTTTGTTATTATGGGATTTACGATCGAAGATATGCTCACATTTGCAGGTGACCGTTACAAAATGTCCATGGTTGCGGGGGATCGTGGCTGGTCTAATTCGATCAGCTGGGTTCTTATGCTAGAGGATTTTACGATTCTGAGGAATTTTGTGGGAAAGGAATTGGCCGTTACTACTGGCATGGGTTTTGATACGGAGGAGAAGATGCTGTCCCTGGTCGAGACACTTAGGGATTGTCATGCGGCCGGTCTGATCGTCAATACGGGATATTATGTGCATGAGATTCCTCGCTCCGTCATCGATTTTTGCAACGAGGAGAATCTGCCTATTATGACAGTTCCCTGGGAAATCTATATTGCGGAAATGATCAAGGATCTGAGTATCCGTGTTTTCCTGCAAGGTATGACAGATGAACAGATTGCCGCTGCCTTTATCAAAGCAATATCTGAGCCGGACCAGACTGCGGCAGCAAAGCAGGATCTGCTTCAACATTTTGATATAGACGGTGATTTTCAGGTGGTTCTGCTGACCACCCCGGATCTTGACACCATGGATACGGTTGAGCGAAAACGTGTAGGATACCGGATGGAGCTATATCTTGAGAACATCACCCATAATTGCAGTTTCTTCTATTACGATGGTGATTTCGTTCTTATATGTAATGACCTGCCGCCGGATATCACAAAACAGGTAATCCTGGATTTTGAACAGCGTATTGCCCTTCGTATGCCAGACCAAAAGATTTCCATCGGCATCGGCAGCCGTATGAAGGATCTGAGCAATCTCAGTCTGGCTTACAACCGAGCGAAAGCGGCCTTACGCATGGCCTCCATTACCGAACAGGAAAGGGTTATTTTTGACGACATGGGAATCTATCGTCTTCTCTACCTCGTGCCCGACAAGTCTTTACTGCACGAGATGAGCGCTGACCTCTTAAAGCCACTGATCGATTATGATAAGCAGCACGACAGCCAGCTGGTAGAAACCCTTGAAAACTATCTGAAATACTCCGGCAGCTTTTCCGCCATGTCCGACGTCATGTTTGTCCACCGCAATACCTTAATGTATCGGATGAACAATATTAAGAAGCTGCTCGGCACAGACCTGACTTCAGCCGAAGATAAACTCAGCTATCAGATCGCCTGCTTGATTTGGGAAAAGGTACCAGGTACCTTTAACTAATTGTTACCAAAATTTAATATTTTTGTAACGGTACCTGGTACCTATCCCCCTATCCACCTCTACCTTATTCTCCAGTTATGATCACATTCTGGTGTCAAAACACCATTTTTAACATGGATGATGTAGTCGCTGATCAGTTCCCGGATGCCTCCGATGTCGCCTCGTATATCCATTTCTACTAGCTCGGGTAGATCATCTTTGGAATAAATCTCTCCGGGTATCAGCACATAACTGTTTGCATTGTAGTTATTAAGAGCAAGTACAAATGTTTCTTTTTCGTCTACGGGTGTCCCGTCTGGCCATGTGAGATTCTTTATCCGTTCTCCGACAGGTTGGGAAAGATCAATCTCGTAGGCAACGCCTTGGAACATCAGATAGTTGTAGGATGGAAAGTCGGGGTTCGCACTAATGCCAGGTTTCTTCGGGTCTGTTGTACTATAGTATCCTGCTGTCCATTCCATGAACTTCTTCAATTGGGCGCCGTTCATCCGAACGGTATAAAGTGTATTATCGAAGCTGAAGATTCGGGCTGTGTCATACAGATGGATTTCCCCCTCTTCCAGATTAGACTTCGGATCGCACAAGGGTGCCGTGGAAACCTTTGCTCCTGAATAATGAAGCTGAACCTGGTTAATGAGATCAACCAGCGCAGTGTCCTGGACCTGTGCCAATGGCAGTTCTGTTTGAGAAAGCATTTCTTCTGAAGAAGCATCATTTGCAATTAAGGGGCCGCCTTTTAAAACTCCAATTACTTTTTCAGATTCTTTCAAGGCAGCCTGATGGTCCTCTTCCAGCATTTTTTCCATTGCCGGGTCCGGTTCATATTTATCAATGCAAATGCTTTGTGCTTTCTTTTTTGTCAACTTCCAGCTACTTCCGTCTGCCGTTAAGGAAAGATCGATCACCGACATTGTCTGCGCCATATTTTTGTTTTGTACCACAAGCACACCGTTGATATTCATGGACTCGATCTGTTTATGTTCGTGGGAAGAGACCATGACGTCAAATTCCGGACATGCATTGCAAATGTCCGTCACGCCGGAATTGGGAACTCCGTATTCATTTTCAATACCCATGTGAAATACACCGACCAACACGTCATATTTGCCGTTTATTATATCAAGGATTTTTCGAGTTTCCGTCAGAGGATCCGTCACCTTGCATTTTTTCAGATTATTTTCATCCCAATGAGAAATGTTCGGCGTTACCATTCCGATGACTGCTACATTTACACCGTCCACCTCGAAGATTTTATAGCCTGCTGCAATCGGTTTTCCTGACTCATCATATACATTGCCTGTCAATACATTTGCATCCAGATCGGCAATCGTCTTGCGCAACGCGTCCATCCCGAAGTTATATTCGTGGTTTCCGGTAACCCAGACATCATAATTCATCTGGTTCATCGCCTGAACCATAGGATGGACCCCATCTCTGTGAACGAAGAAATCCGCAAAATTTCCCTGAATCAGGTCGCCCGCGTCCACCAGCAAAGTCTGATCTGTCCGATAAGCATCAATCGCTGTTTTTAATTGCGCCGCACTGCCGCTTCTGTTTTCGCTGTTCGTTGTGTAATCCCATGGGACAAATTTACCATGCAGGTCGCTGGTAGCCAGGATCCTGACAGAACGCGTATTCCCGCCGACATCACCGCCGGCAGATTCATTTTTTTCGCATGCCGCAAAAGCCAGTACTGAAAAAAGTACAGCAATGAGCGTTATTGCTCTTCTCATAGATGATTCTCCTCATTTTCTATCTTAAAAATCAGGATACGCTCCCGTTTGTCATCTCCCTCAAACAGATCCCTGCAGTCAATCTCGTCAAAATACATCATCTCATCAATTGTCATCAGATAAGAAATGTATTCA
>CACZNZ010000567.1 GCA_902782625.1 uncultured Lachnospiraceae bacterium
TGCTATGCTTGCACTTCTTTAGTGCCTGTACGAAACATATTTTCTCTTCTTCATTTGAAATAGTTATTGGTGTAAATGTCTGTGCTTCATCTGTTCTTAAGTCTTCATCCTTCTTCATCGCTTTGATTATCATCTGTGACACTTTTAGCCCAATTAATGGATAGGTTTCTTCTGTATTCTTAGTTTCCTTATTATTCTGGTTTGGATAAAACTCCATCACCTTAGTCCCGTAAATCAAATAACTCCGTCCAGTCTTTGTATCATTGAAACTAAAAAGGTCTTCGTCTTCTTCACCTTCGCGTACTTGTTCAAGTAATCTATCAATTACTTCAAAAGCAGCAACAGCTTTCATTCTATCAACCTCCACTTCTTAATGTAGAACAGTATGTGATTATTATACCATAAGTATAACAGTTTCGCAACACAACACCATCTTTCACTCCCGCATTATGCACTATCAACCTAATCTCCGCAATAGATAAAGCCTGTCCGAAGACGGGCAGCGATTCCTGCTCAGGCTGCCGGATGCGCAAATTCCTCGGCAGTCAATTTGATTTTGATGTGGATGTCGTACCGAAAGAGGTGAACGCCATGGCCTCCCAAACCGGGCTGTCCAAAGACTTCAATGAAGCGCACGGCGCTGTCCTGCGGTACCTCATCTTCAACGCTCCACACGCCAGCGTCATCTGCCTGCTGTCCGTGCCTGTGACATAGCCCTTGTGATCGCCTCCCATTCCATATCCCGAAAACAGCTGATTGACGGATCACCCGTAAACATATATAATTCGACATAGGGACCGAGAGCCCGTTTGGATCATAAGGGACCTTCATTTTTCTGCCAAAAGGAATCGGTTATGTCAGACGATCTGAAACTGCATACAAAGGCCTATTTCAACCGACATCCTGTCAAGCAGTATTCCGCGGCGCGCCTGGAGTATTCCATGCTGCTGATGCCGGAGGTCATGGATATCGTGGATGAGAAGCTGCCCCGGTTGCGCGAAGTGGCGGCAAAGCGGGGGATCCACGTTCCGGATACCACAGAACTGATGGCGAAAGTGGAACAGGAAGAGGATACCGGAAAACTGCTGCGCATGCTGCGGCAGACCCAGCCCCCGGTCGTTCGAAAGGCAGTGCGGGAGAAGCTTATGGATCGGGAGGAAGCAGTTTTGCCGGAAATACAGCGCATGATCCTGAAGGCATTCAATAATAACACCATTGAAAACTGCGTGCGGTTCATGGCGAAGTGCGGGACAAACTGTTCTGACTGGATCGTGTAGAACTATAATGACGTCCGTGAGCCCTATGCCCGTTCCATGCTCTGCCTTGTACTGGGATTTCGCGCTGATACGGATGTGATCCCTTTTCTCATGCGCCAAGTCGATTCATTTGAAAAGCAGTACCCGAATGAATCATTTGAACAGGGCCCTCTCATGGCTCTCTATGAGATCCGCGCTCGTTTTCGGACGGTCTGATCAGCATAAAGAAGCCCACACAAGGGCTTCTCTTCATTTTGTCTGCACACCGTCGGTCGCCGGACACCTTTCGCCCCTTCGATGCGACCGGAATGCCCGCAAACTGTTCTCACAAGTCCTTGTGAACAGGTTGACAGCAAATATTTAACATCCTTCCCAGTTCCATCAGTTTGTACCCGTAAGGTACAAGGCCTCCACGGTATTGTCCTTCCTGTACCATCTGCGAATGCTTGGCCTTGATCCGGATCGGCGTTTCTCATTTCCTGATGTAGGTCTGATTTCTGCTGGTCGGTTTATCAGGAATGCCCATGACAATAAGTCCCTGTTTCAGTGCAGGCAGCAGATATAGCTTTCTGAAGTTGTCCCTTGATTTCAGCAACAGTTTTTCCATGAGCTGCGATCCCGAATAAGGAACATCATATTCCATGGCGTTGAGCAATTTCTGAACTTCAGCGGTGAGATAAGCATCTTTCCCGGAAATCTGTTGGAGCGCCCAATCAAGTGTCAGATCGATCTTATCCAGCATGAACATGATAAACGCATCTGAGCTTCCTGCTGAGTGGCACTTTGCGATAGCATCGTAATAGCCATCCTGGAATTCATGGATCCGGCTCTCCAGCGGAAGATACTGGAATATGGGTCTCCATTCTGTCAGCAATGCCGTCTGCCATAGACGGGCCATTCGTCCATTACCGTCGGCGAAAGGATGTATGAACACGAACTCATAGTGGAAAACGGAGGATAGAATGAGCGGATGAACTTCTTCCCTGGATCGTTTCATCCAATCGAACAACGATTGCATCTGATCCTGCACAAACTGCGGTGGCGGTGCCATAAAGATGCATCTGTCGCCATGGAACA
>CACZNZ010000568.1 GCA_902782625.1 uncultured Lachnospiraceae bacterium
CAAGTGATTATTCATGCTGCTCCGAAAGAGCTTCCCATTCTTCATAGAGAGTGAGGAGCTCTTTTTCATTGGAAGAAAGCCGATTGCCGAGTTCTTCAAGCTTTGCCGCATCCGTGGCATTTTCCGGAAGGGAGATTTCCTCGTTGATGTGTTCATTTTCTTCTTCCAGGACACCGATACGGTGTTCGAGCTTTTTGATGTCATTTGCCAGTTTGCGTTTGGCGGCAGCTTCCTTTCGGGCAAGCTGCCATTCTTCTTTACTGCCTCCGGAAGCCGATGCCTGCTCCGGAGCTTTTTTTGTCACATCTTCACTGTCTGCTTCCAGATTCCGATTCTCCTTCTGAGAAAGATAATAGGTGTAATTGCCTTTATAATTCATCAGGCCTTCCGGAGAAAGATCGAGAATCCGGGTTGCGGTCTTGTCGATAAAATACCTGTCGTGGGACACATAGAATACAGTGCCTTCATACTGATTGATCGCTTCCTCGAGAATCTCTCTCGAAAGAATATCCAGATGATTCGTCGGCTCGTCCAAAATGATGAAATTGGCATTGGACAGCATTAATTTTGCCAGGGAAACCCTGCCTTTTTCGCCGCCGCTTAAAGTGCCGATCAGCTTGAATACATCGTCTCCTGTAAATAAAAAGGCAGCCAGTACATTTCTTATGCGAGTATGCGTCAGCTTGGGATACGCGTCAGCAATCTCGTCAAAGATGGTTTTCTCATCGTCAAGAACCTGCTGTTCCTGATCGTAATAACCGATATTGACTCTTGTCCCGTAATGGATTCTTCCGGCATCCGCCCGAAGATAACGGTTGATGATTTTTAAAAGTGTGGTTTTGCCGGTGCCGTTCGCACCAAGTAGACCTACTACTTCTCCGCGGAAAATGTGCAGGGACAGATTGCGGAACAGATGATGGTCTCCGAAAGACTTGGAGAGTCCTTCGATAATCAGAACATCATTGCCGCTCATGATCTCAGGTTCAAGGGTTATGCGCATTTTCTGGTTCAGAACAACAGGTTTTTCCACCATCTCAAGTTTGGAGAGCATCTTTTCACGGCTCTCGGCACGTCGGATCGATTTTTCCCGATTGAAGGAGCGCAGTTTCGTAATGACCTCTTCCTGGTGATGGATCTCCTGCTGCTGATTGACATAGCGGCGCAGCTGAGCATCTCGCTGGGCTCTCTTCTTTTCGGCATAGGCAGAATAATTTCCCTGAAATACCTGAGCTTTGGCAGCTTCGATCTCAATAACCTTGGTCACGACAGAGTCAAGGAAATAACGGTCATGAGAGACAACGAGTACTGCCCCCGGATATCCGGAAAGAAATGTCTCAAGCCAGCGGATAGACTCCATATCCAGATGGTTTGTCGGTTCGTCGAGCAGGATGATATCCGGTCTGGTCAGCAAGATCCGCCCGAGAGCCACTCTGGTTTTCTGCCCTCCGGAAAGATGCTGGATCGGCGTATCAAACTGATCCTCGGAAAAACCGAGTCCTTTTAAAACACCGGTGATTTCACTTCTCCAGGCATAACCGTTTTTCCTTTCGAACTGTTCGGTCAGTCTGCTGTAATCTGACATGGCCTTGGAAAGTTCTTCTCCGGACAGGCGGCTGATGGACTCTTCCAGTTCCCGGATCTTTTTCTCAGTTTCGATGATCTCTTTTTTGGCGTCGACCATCTCCTCATAGATTGTCCGGCGGGAGCTGACATCAATCACCTGAGAAAGATAGCCTATCGAGATGTCTTTTGCGATGATGACCTGTCCGCTGTCTGCTTCATATTCTCCGGTGATGATTTTAAAGAGCGTCGTTTTTCCGGCACCATTGATACCGATCACGGCTGCTTTTTCACCTTCGTTAATTATAAAATTAACACGGTCTAACACCGTGTGGATTCCAAAGCTTTTGGTAAGCTTCTGACATGATAAAATCATGAATAACCTCCCAAAATATTGTGGTTTATTGTTGCTTGATAATTTTATCATACTAAATAACAGTTGTAAATAAAATGACATTCTTTAACAATCTTATTTGACAGTCAGGGTGTTTTTTATTATAATCAGAGTTAGATTTAGTGTATTATGAGAAATAATTATCAATGGGAGAATCGAATGACAGATAATACAGCGGCTTCCAGGCCTGCAGAGAAAGTGATTTCATCCGCAGTAATCAAAAGATTGCCCCGTTACTATCGATATCTTGGAGATTTACTGAAGAATGGCGTGGTGCGTATTTCTTCCAAAGAGCTAAGCCAGAGAATGAATGTGACAGCGTCCCAGATCCGTCAGGATTTGAACAATTTCGGGGGATTCGGACAGCAAGGTTATGGTTATAACGTAGAGTATCTTTATCAGGAGATGGGAAAGATACTTGGGCTTGATCAGGTAAATAATATTATCATTGTCGGTGCCGGGAATCTTGGCCAGGCACTTGCGAACAATCAGGATTTTGATACGAATGGCTTCAGAATTATCGGTCTGTTCGATGTGAATCCGAAACTGATCGGTATGACGGTAAAAGGGGTGGAAGTCTACGACATAGACCAACTCGAAGAATTTATTAATTCACATGATGTCAAGATTGCAGCCCTGACACTTCCCAAAGCGAAGGCATCAGCGATTGCTGAGAAGCTGGTTGAACTGGGAATCAAGGCATTGTGGAATTTTGCACCCGTGGATTATGATCTTCCGGAGGATGTCCTCGTTGAGAATGTCCATCTCTCGGAAAGCATCATGACATTATCCTACAGGATTCACAGCAAGGATCAGTGAATATGACGAAAGATAAAGGTGGAGAACCATCCATGGTTTTTCATCTTTATTTCATAATAGGGGGTTGAACATGCGTTATGTATTGACGAGGGAGGAAATGCAGAAGGTAGATGCCTTCACGATCGAACAGATTGGAATTCCGGGCATTGTCCTGATGGAAAGAGCAGCGCTTGCCATGAAAGAAGAGATCTGCCACCGCATCCCGACCGGACAGCGGATTCTGATCGTGACAGAAAAGGGCAATAATGGCGGAGACGGGCTCGCCCTGGGGAGACTGCTGCTGGACGAAAGATATGATGTCGATATCATGGAGATCGGAGAGATTTCCCGGGCATCGGATTCCTACCAGATCCAGAGAAATATCCTCGAATCTCTGGCAATACCCATTCTTACTGATATGCCGGAAAGGGAGTATGATGTATATATAGATGCGATCTTCGGAGTAGGACTAACCAGGGATATCGAAGGACGGCATGCACAGATTATCCAGGAACTTAATCACAGAAAAGGATACCGTATTGCACTCGACATGCCATCCGGTGTGGATGCAGCGACCGGTCATATTCTAGGTGTGGGATTCCAGGCTGATTTGACGATAACCGTCGGGTATGAAAAAATCGGACTCTTGCTTTATCCGGGAGCTTCGTACGCAAAAGAAGTAGTCGTTAAAGACATCGGATTTCCAGAAATGGCCAGAAAGGCCATCGGTTCGACAGGCATGATCTATGAAAAGAAGGATTTGTGTCGTCTGCCACAAAGAAAACCGTGGTCGAATAAAGGAACCTATGGTAAAGTATTGTTGATTGCAGGTTCTGTCGGTATGGCCGGTGCGGCAGTGCTTGGCGCACGGGCAGCATATCGGAGTGGATGTGGACTGGTGAAAGTCTTCACTCCTGAAAGAAATCGGGAAATCCTGCATAATCAGGTTCCGGAAGCGATTATCACGACATGGTCTGAGGATCCGGATGAGACAAACTGGAATCTGGAGACACTTTCCGCTGCAATAGACTGGGCGAGTGTGATTGGAATTGGACCGGGCGTGGGCTTAAGTTCCATGTCCAGAAGATTTTTGATGAGAATCCTGCAGACTGCACATAAACCGCTTGTCATAGATGCAGACGGTCTGAATCTTCTCTCTGAACTCATGAAGAATGATCGGGGAAGGCAGCTGTTTTCCGAGTATGACGGAGGGATGATCCTCACACCTCACCTGATGGAAATGTCCAGACTTTCCAGACTGACGGTGCCACAGATCCAGGATGATCTGACAGG
>CACZNZ010000569.1 GCA_902782625.1 uncultured Lachnospiraceae bacterium
TGTCTGTAAATAGGTGGCTGAGAAATCCCCTGAAAAACGATTCCTCCAGAAAGGAATTCACCAGGATTATGTACGCAAACACAAACAGGCAGTTTTCCTTCGTCAGGTTTTCCTTCGACATCAGGCTCTGCCTTATGGCAGCCAGATCGATCTGGTTTTTAAACAGTGTGAACGCAATACCTATTCCTATAAAGCAGAACAATGCACTGATTATCAGTGCTCTGGCGTTTTTTAACTTATGCAGATTTATGACATCCGACAGCTTTCTATGAGATATAACGCTGTAAGCAACTATTGCACCGGCAAAACAGCATAGTTTGACTGCGCTTTTAGCCGCATATGCCGGTTTGAAATACTGTTCCGTCACAAAGACCGCTGCTATAGCGGTGATAGCCAGTATAAGACCAATTATTCTGCTGTTTTTATCCGCTGATTTCATTCCTGTTCTGTTATTCCTTTCAGTTCAGGAATATCTACATCCTCTCCTGTATACAGAAATCTCAGATGGAATCCCAATTCCACTTTATTGACATCTGAATAGGCTATGGTCACACCATACTGTTCTGAGACATCAAGACCCTTATCACCTATTCCGTAAACATAGTGAAAATGCGGATGATTGTCTTCAATAAGTCTTGGTTTTCTGCCCTGTACCCATTCTTCATCCTGATAGATGTAGGCTTCTTTTTCTATTAATTCAATGGTAGTGCCGCCTGGCATTTCCTTGATTTTTCTTCTTTTGCCACGGCCTTTAACATAGACATCTTTCCATTCGCCGTTCTCAAGAATACCGACATACTCTTCTTTTATCTTTCCGTCTTTGGCAATGGAATACCAGAAACAGTTCCCCTTGCCTCCGATGAAGCGGTCTTCCTCATCACGGTAAGCCTGTGTATACTCAAAGCCATCATATTGATTAACAAGTTCAACAAATCTGTTCATGGCAAGGCCTCCTTTTGTTGCGTGTATTTATTTCTTCAGATAAGATGCC
This sequence comes from uncultured Lachnospiraceae bacterium, assembly GCA_902782625.1. Taxonomy (GTDB): domain Bacteria; phylum Bacillota; class Clostridia; order Lachnospirales; family Lachnospiraceae; genus Anaerobutyricum. The sequence goes on from CACZNZ010000569.1 coordinate 992, forward strand.
GATACCGGAAACTCAAAATAGGTATCAGGGAACGGTTCATTCTTAAGCGAAAAATGCCACCATTCACAGTCATAAGGTTCAAACCCGTTCTGACACATCAGTTCTTTCAGCAGATTTCTGTTATCCATCTGTTCCCTGGTGATACCCTGAAAGTCAGGATGAGAGATTTCGCTGAAGAAGTCATACGGGCTGCCCATATCAACTTCCTTACCTGTTTTCATGTCAAACAGGGTCAGGTCGATGGCGCTGCCGCGGCTGTGGCTTGACTGCTTGGCGATATATCCCTTAACAAACAGTTCCTGTTTATCAAGGTCAGGATAGAAGAATGGTTTCATTCTGAGATCCAGATCCTCAATGCCCCACAGCACAAAGTTTCTTACAGCACAGGCAGGACGGTAGGCATCAAACACCTTCAGTCTGTAACCTAGAGCATTGGCGGATTTGCTTACAGCTTTCAGAGCTCTGGCAGCTTCTATTGTCAGCAGAGCAACCGGCTCCTCATAACCGTCAATGCGGTCACCGATAAAATTGTATGTGGAATAATAGCGGATCTCCTGTATTATTCCCGGCACAAATTCCCCCAGTGCCACAAAATGAGAAATGTCCATAACTGCTTTCAGTTCATGATCTGTTGCCATTTTCCTCTCTCCTGTCACCTATTGCTTATAATCCTGCTATATTTCATTATCTTATATTTTAAACCAAAACTCAATTTTCTATATCTTTACTCAATACCAAGACATGTATAACCGGTAGCATCAATAGCTGCTTTCAGACTGTCCTTATCAACAGGATTTTCCGTCAGAAAAGAGGCTTCCTTTTTGTTCTTAGAAGCGGAAACTTTTTTTGCCTGAGGTACAGCCTTTCGAATTGCGTCGCAGATATGAGTTTCGCACATTCCGCACATCATTCCATCTATTTTCAAAGTTGTTTTAAACATGGATACTCCCCCGTTTCCTATTTATCATGAGCCGTTGCATTGTCTGGTTAGCCTGTGCTAACCGTTTTTTCATTATAATAGTTTCAAGGAGAAAAGACAAGTGCTTTTCCCATAGTACTTTGACCCGTAAAAAAACCGAAACCTTGTTGATTTCGGTATTTTATAATTTAGAAGTTTCAACCCCTAGGCAGCCTTTACTTCGCTGGCTCCGAGTTCCTTTCCTTCATTGAAGTTCTTGGCATTTTCCATGACAGTGACCGCAATTGCCTGCATCGCTTCCCTGGTAAAGAAAGCCTGATGAGAAGTCAGTACCAGCTGCGGGAACATCTGCAGTCTGGCTGTTATTGAACTGGTCAGCGCCTCGTCTGATCTGTCGGTATAGACGTTTTCGTCTTCTCCTTCATATACGTCCACTCGAACGGCATGGAA
>CACZNZ010000570.1 GCA_902782625.1 uncultured Lachnospiraceae bacterium
CTCAGCTACGAGAGGAACAGGTGAGCCGGGTCTTTTCATACCCCGGGGGGGATGCCTCTCGCATGGGAGTGTACCCCTCCCCCCCTATATCACGTTTTCTCACGTTTTTGTTGCACGTTTAATTCACGATCTCGAATATATATTTCAATGGTTTCCGGGTTTTTCTCCTTTGGGTAAGATATCGCGGAGTTCTGACGCCCCTAAAAGGGTCTCTTCCGCCGAAAAAAGCCATGTTAAATGCCTGGTTGTATTCATTGGTTGCCCGAGCCAGTGCAGCCATGTTCCCACTGTTTCCGGCTGCGGATATGGCTTTTTCAAGCGCAGCTAATCGCCGCTTGGCTGCTTGTTGCCGCTTGTACTGGTCGGAATTTCTCCATTCCTCTCGCCTTTTTCGCCGGAGTTCTCTCATCCACTGGTTCTGTATCTTCTTTATCTCGTCACGAAAATCGCGCCGCTTATACCATCTCCATATGGTGCAGCGATGGACACCGACCTTATCGGCTACCACATATTCCTTGTGGCCTTCAAAAAGAAGTTTGGCTGCCAGCTTCTGCTGTTCCGTCAAGGGCCGCGGTGTCCGTTTTCTTTTTTGTTTACGCATCCCCGGGTATCCCCCTCTCTCATGAACGTTTAGGTATATATATAACCGTAAGGAAATCGCAGGAGTCCCTGGCACGATTCACACCCCCGGTTCTGATGCTCGACCACCCCTCCCCCGGGTCTTCTTGTTGGTCATTATGGTGTGGATCATATGGTACTGGTCGGTGTGCTGTTGCTTCTTCATCCTTTAATTGGTTTCTGTATCCTGCGTAAAGCCAACGCCAACCATGTATTATTATACAATATTTTGTGTATAAATAGAATATTTTGCATAAACCCAACAAGATAAAAGATGGGCATCCGTTGATCCATCAGCAGGAGATGGAAATAATTGTCAAATATCACGATGGAATTAACCTGCCTCAACTCCCCTGTTTATCCCATTCATTGACACAACTTTTAAATGCCTTTTTATCATTATGTTTCAAGGCTTTTTCGCAATTTAATGTTAAATATCATGAATGATATTGACATTGTTCCGACAACGATGTACTCTATCCGTAGGAACCCGATACCCACCGACCAGCAAAGGAGTGGACAGAATGTTTTACGGATATATAAGAGTCAGCACCGAAACCCAGGCTGAAAAAGGATATGGCCTTGAGGCCCAAGAAAACGGCATTAAAGCCTATGCAGCCAAGAATGGATTCGATATCTCCTGCATCTTCCGGGATGCCGGTATATCCGGCAATATGAAGGATACAGACGATGATGATGCGATTAATAAGAGAACCGGCCTCATGGATTTGCTGGCCACGGTCGCAGACGGAGATACAGTTATCGTGCTGAATACTTCCCGGCTTTGGAGATCAGACATGACCAAAGCTATCGTTCGCCGGGAGATGATGCGGCGACAGGTGAAACTCATCAGCATTGAGCAGCCAAAGTATGATCTATATAGCAAAGATCCGAATGACTATCTGATTAATGCCATCATGGAGGCCCTGGATGTCTACGAAAGAATGAGCATTTCCCTTAAGCTGGCAAGAGGCAGAACCGTCAAGGCCAACAATGGCGACAAACCTGCTGGTGTGTGTCCCTATGGCTATCGCTACACTACTGACCGGAAACACATTGAACCCAACCCGGATGAGGCGAAGGTAGTAAAGATGCTCTTCACGGAAGGACAAAGGGGTTCAAGCCTCCATAAGATCGCAGAAGCCATGAACGAGAAAGGCATCACCACCAGGCGCGGCAAGGAATGGAGTGCCGGATCGGTGCAGGTAATCCTGCGGAATAACTTTTATGCTGGAATCCTCACCCACCAAGGTAAAGAAATCAAAGGAAACCATGAGCCACTGATCTCTAAGGTGCAATTCGGGAAGGTACAGTCACAAATCAGCAAACGCAAAAGAGGATAACCTCTATAACAAAAGCCGGAGCCGAATGTTCTGCTCCGGTTCCTTTATTTTAGTTCCATTGACAAGTCAAAAAGAAGAATTTACAATCAAAGCAGCAATGATATAAAGCACTGTTCTTCATCTGTATATCTGTGAACTGCTATGCAAACCATTGACACAGTTTCCTGGAAACCATAGAATCACAAAGAGAGATGCTTTTCATATCGCCAATAAGCCTTGAAATTGACAGAATATTGCATTTCCTCATCACTAAAGATACAATTTGTAATGATCCTGAAAAAGCAGCTATTTGCAAAAATATTCAAAGGGAGTGGCTTTCATGAAAAAAGCATCAGTATTCTTACTATTGGGATTACTAATTCTCGTTTTTCTATCTCCTATAATTGCAGAAAGCGAAACTAGAGATGATTCACCTCTTCTTCTAGATTGTGAGAGTTCACTGATTCTTCCAGTAAATTATGCTTTGAAGATAAATGCAACAATTATTTCAGACACCTTACCAGATCAGAGCATTATCTGGACTTCTTCAAATGAAAATGTGGCTATCTACTCATCTTCTCAAAATGCTATTTTCGCACTGTCAAAAGGTAATGCGACAATTACTGCAACCCTTGAAGACGGTTCAGCAGAGTCATCTGTTAACGTTATTGTTGATGAATATGACCTCATCTTTGAAAATCAAAAGCCACTAAATGCTTCTTTTCAATACAAGAAAAGCAGTGGAATACATTCCATAAAAAGCACCGATAAAAATGGTTGTGTTTCCATGCCCAACGATGAAACTACTCTTGCGCTACTTGGCAAAGGATCAGAAACAGCCACAGGTTTCTTGAAAGTTACACCCATAAAACCAGGCATTGATGAAATCACAATAACAGCTGATGAAATAAAAACAATCCTCACTGTATATATACAGCCATATGCTTTTGATTATTCTACTTCCAAAGAGCGTTTTTTCAAAATCAAAGGCACTGCTCCCAAGGACTCAAAGTATTCAAAGCATTTCAAAGACTGTACTGTATCAATCTTAAACATGGATTTTGAAAACAAGACTTTTATCGTAGAATTGTATTTCGAAAACAGCAGCACTTCTGAATTGTATTTTAGAGATGTTTTTACTGATATAGTTACTCAAAGAAAACACAATTACAGTAAAGACGCCGAAACAGCAAAGAAATTTGCTACAGAAATAATACCATCGGGCGAATCCTTTACACATCAGATCTATTATGAAGTAAACGACAAGAAACATGTAATTCAACTTATGATAGCAAACACCGGGGAAAACGATGCAGATATAATGTATTTGTTCTATAACCCTAAAACAAAAGAATGGGGATATCAATACGAAGTTTCTGGAGCCGAATAAATGTCAACATTCTTATTTCTGGAATACTGAATTTGATATTACTCGTATAAAAAAAATAAGCACTATTGTTGATGTATTTTTGTAACCTTTTTTCTGTTGAGTAATAATTCTCTTCAAATTTCAAAAAGCACCTCCTTGTTAGACAAATGTTAGACAAGAGGTATATAAATCCCATGTTTATCGGAAATCCAGTAGATAAAGAAAACCCCGGAAGCCTTATTCTTCAAGGTTCCGGGGAGTGGGATTAGTAGGACTCGAACCTATGACCCCCACGATGTCAACGTGGTGCTCTAACCAACTGAGCTATAATCCCATGC
>CACZNZ010000571.1 GCA_902782625.1 uncultured Lachnospiraceae bacterium
AAAGTCATATGCCTTCACGATATCAAAGGGTAGTTTTTTGTACTGTTCATTGTGGTAATTGAAACCGCCACGGAAGCCCAAATCCAAACCACCACATCCGCAGAAATATGACACTACGGAATGGGTCTGTTTTTCCTTGTTCGCAGCCATGTTCAACACTGTCCTTTCTTTCATATTTTTACTCAGCAATTTCGGCGCTTTTGCCGCTTTCTATCCAAGCGTCGATCTCTGAGATTTTAAACTTGTATTGTTTCCCGATCCGATAATAAGGGATCTGCTCTTTCTTGATGTAGTTGCGGATTGTATCCTTGCTTATTCCCATGTGGTCAGCTATCTCCTCCAAACTGACCCATTTCTCTATTTCACGTTCCATACCAGCACCTCCCCTCAGCTAAATCGATCAAAGAAATTATGCCCTGTTGGTTTCTGCTTATCAAGTAGATTTTTCAAGCATTCACGGGCTGCTTTGTATTCCCGCTTTAGACAGAAACCATCATCCTCTAACGCTGCCAGCGTTTCTTTGTAAAGGTATTTTTTCTCCCTGAGGTTTGCTATATCTATTTCATATAGCCATCCTACTTCTTCTGGCTTGCCGTATTCCTCTTCGTATTCATAGTCAATTTCATCAACATCCACTAATTCCTCATTGCCGTCATCATTGATATAGGCATATCTCGATCTGATAAAGGCTTCTTCCCTTGGAAGGGAATTACAATCATATTCAATATCAAAATAGTTATTACGAATAAACTCATAAATAAATGAAGAGGGTGAGATTTCAGGAACGGCATCTGTATCTCCGGATGTAAATTCGATCTGTGGATACATTGTTTCCAGGAAAGTCCAGTAATCATCCCCTGAGTCGCATTCCTGAAATAGTTTCTGCAGATATGGGATAAATACATACTCTTCGATTTTGGGCTGAATCATATCATAGAGCATGGAGAATGTCTTGTCCGCATAATTCCGGGATCTCATGTTATCAAAGAATTCCCCGACGCCTTCTAAGGTTCGATCCTTTTGCTTTGAGAAGTATACGGCACAGAAATATTCCTGAAATGATCTGTGGGTGAAATGATACTTACCGCTTTCGAAGTACATAAGGCAAAGGTTATCACACAGATCATCTCTGAATGCCTTCGCGTCTATTGAGAGTTCCGGATGCTTTCCGTGCATGGAAAGACTGTTGAAGTAGTTTGTAAATTCATGATCGTAGAAGTCGTATTTTTCATCATAATAGGTTCTGGCGCAGAATTCAGCGAACCATTCCGCAAAGTCATCCGCCGTCAAGCCTGTCTGGGAAGAACGCTTCAAACCCTTCAGCGCATCATGGCTCTGCGACAAAGCTTTATATGCATCCCGATAAAACAGATGCATTTTCGATTGAACATCCCGGAACAGTTCATATGTCATATACATTATTGTCAGCAGTAACGGGTTTTCAGCAAACTGATGATGAGTATCGTATAATCTCGTATCCAGCCGTTCACGGAATTCTTCCTTAATGGAATAATCGTCCGCGCTACATTCTAGTTTGTCTACAAGGGCAAGTGCCTGCGGTTTTGTGAACGGTCGTATTTGTAGGATCGTAAAGCGTGAATATGTAGAATAAGTGCGATGAGGACGAGATGATACAACATACTGGTTGTTTGGAAAGAGATCCGTGAATTCTTCCAGTTTCTTCTCAAACGCATCGGCATATTTAGTGTTAATCTCATCAAGGCCGTCTAACAAGACCAGACATTTTCCATTTTCCAATAAAGATCGTAAATGAGGACGCGAAATGCCCGTGCCCAAATTATGAATTTTCCCATAGATATAATCAAACAACGAATCGCTGCTCAGATCAAAATCCTTTAGCACGACAAAAAGTGGCACTATCCCGTCTTCTTGGTACCTCTCAACAGCATCAAGCATAAGGTGTCTGATCATCATGGATTTCCCAATACCGCCGGTTCCCACAATGATCACAAAATTCGAGCAAGCCGCCAGATCTTTTGCTGTAGCGTCAGGAATATATTTCAGTGTATACGCATTCCGAAAGCGGCTCTGGACAGGTACTTTTCTGATAATATCATTGCAGACATATATGTTGTACAGGGGTGTCAACTGATAAGGATTCAGAAGCGTCCTTACAGAACCGTTTTTCTCTCGGAGCTTTGTCAGGTATTTTTCGATAGCCTCATCACTGAAATTAGTTGATTCCTCTTCATCCTCTGCTTCAACCTCTTCCAGATCATCAGAAATGTCATAGCCAGGTAGGCTAAGGTGGAATCGATCTACATATGCGCGATCAATCTTTTTTGCGCACTGCTTTCCTTCCGTGTTAACTACAGCAGCAACTACATATATTAGCAGGCCTGCCAGCAATTCCGGCAGATATATTTTGTGTGGGGAAAGCAATGCACTCTTGCTCATACCCACGTATGTCTGGAAGCTGGCAGCTTTTTCAGTATTTATCAATGTATCAGAAGCAATGATATCAAAGAGCGCGGGAACACACAGGTCCCTGCGATCAGGATCGAGGAGACGAAAAACGTCTTCTTTTATTTTTTGTGCCACGGTATGGCGATCAGCGGTTAATGC
>CACZNZ010000572.1 GCA_902782625.1 uncultured Lachnospiraceae bacterium
AGAAAGAAACTGGGAGATGTCGACCGTCTCTATGGCTTCCTGGCCGAACGTCTGCTGGATGTCTATCTGACAAAGACACAGACATCTTATAAGGAACTGCCCATTTTTCATACTGAACCGATTAACTGGTCTAAAAAGATCATTGCTTTTATCAAGAGGAAGTATGACACAAGGAACTGAACTGAGAAAACTGCAGTTATGCGAATTGAAGATCATGGAACGGTTCGCTGAGATTTGCGATAAGAACGGATTACGGTATTTTTTGATGGGAGGGACGTTCCTGGGTGCTGTTCGCCATAAGGGCTTCATTCCTTGGGATGACGATATCGATGTTGGCATGCCTAGAGAGGATTATGACCGTTTCTGCGATCTAGTCGATGATGCACTGCCGGAAAGCTACGTCTTCCGTAATTTTACGAAGGGAAACGAAATGACCATTTATTATTCCCGCATCGAGGACAGTTCTTTTGTGATTCGCGATTTTTCCGCCAATATCAATCGTATCCGTTACGCTTGGATCGATATCTTTCCCTTAGATGGGATGCCCAATAACGGAGTGCTGAGAAACATTCACAAGTTCGTACTTCTGTCTTGCAAGTTGGCGTTGCAGTACAGCAACTTTTCGACTGTCGTCAACCAGGATCTGCCGGGAAGAAGAGGCTTGGAAAAGGTCCTGATAGGGGTAGGAAATCTCATCAAGCCGGAACGTTTCTTCAATACGCAGGATTGTCTTTGGAAATTAGACAAGGCTTTGCGGAAATATCGCTATGCGGACAGCAATCAGGTGGTTAATTTTTTAGGCGCTTATAAATTCAGGGAAATGTTTCCTAAAGAGATATATGAGAAAACCGCGGATTATGAATTTGAAGGAAAACGCTACTGCGCTCCGGCAGATTATGATAAGGTTCTGTCGCAGATGTATGGCGACTACATGACGCCGCCACCAGATGCAGACAAATATAAACATCATATCGAAGTGATAGAAAGGGATTCAAAGAAATGAGTGGGATCGATGTCGTCATCCCTTGGGTTGATGGTTCTGATGCCGAATGGCTGGAACGGAAGAAACGCTATGCCTCGGAAGCAGAAAAAGCCGATGACCGCGTGACTCGTTACCGTGATTGGGAAGAACTGGTCTATATCTTCAGGGGAATCGAAAAGAATATGCCTTGGGTACGCAAGGTCTTTCTGATTACCGAGGGACATGCACCTTCCTGGTTGAATTTGGAGTATCCGAAACTTGTTCATGTAAAGCACATCGATTATATTCCGAAACAGTATCTGCCGACTTTCAGTTCCCATCCGATCGAACTGAACCTGCACCGAATCGGAGAACTGTCAGACCGTTTCATTTATTTCAATGACGACATGTTTGTCTTGCAGCCACTGAAAGAAGAACAGTTCTTCCGGGATGAGAAACCGGTTTATCCGGCAATCCTGCATGCGCCGACTTCTGATGACAGAAGTGATGTCATGCCTTATGTCTACCTCAACAACAATCTGACAATCAACCGGCATTTCCGGAAGGAAGAAATGCTGAAGGATAGAAGCAGATGGTTCTCTTTGAAAAATGGCTTCAGATCGGTCATCGAGAATGCTTTCAATTCGCGCTATCCGGAAATCATCGGTTTTTATAATCCGCATCTGCCGGTTCCATTTTTAAAGGATACTCTGAAAGAAGTCTGGGAGCAGGAGAAAGAACTGCTGGATCGGAGCTCTTCGTATCGTTTCCGTAGCAAAGAGGATGTCAGCCAGTATCTGTTCCGTTACTGGGATCTGGCCCGAAACAATTTCATTCCGATCAATCCGAAGAAGCTTGGTAAAGAGATAGATATTACCACCGGGAATCTGGATGAGATCTGTGCGACTATCATAAAAAAACGTTATCCGATGCTTTGTTTGAATGATACGGTCTTAACGTTTGATGAGGCTGGATTCAACGATATAAAAATAAAAATCAATCAATGTTTTGATACAGTATTTCCCAACAGATCCAGGTTTGAGAAACAAATTATCTAGACCGATCAACGAAACAGAGATGAGAAAAAGCATCAGAACGGCGGCACTGTTCGGTCTGTTGAGCGTGTTGTTTTTTGGCGTGACAGTAGACAGGGTTCATGCCGAGGACAAGACAAAGAATGATTTGTATACCGTCGCTTTATATACCAACGAGGGAAAGATCGCGGTAGAGGAGCGGAGTATATGGATGTTTACTCATTTTCTGTCAGTAGATCGTTCGTTTCCTTACATCACGAAGGCTGTTGTCGCAGATGCGGATGCTCCCAGCAAGATGTTGGAGAGACAGTGTGCGGATACTTCTTCCAGTGACTGGCTGTTCCAACAGGATACGCTTTATTACAGAAAAATATCAGGCAATCTGAACCTGCTTGCGAAGTACGAATATCATTTGATAATCTCTTATGATTTCAATAGTGGCTACTATAACCGCTGGGCTCCACGGTTTTGTAAAACTATCAGAAATAACTGCCGCTGAGCGGAAAAAAATCGTCCGAAGCACGATGACGATCTAGTATTTGCCGACTGGCCTCTGAATTAGAACGGTATCGTCACCGGCTGGACGGAAGACAACACCTTCCGTCCATGGAACGCCTGCAACAGGGCTGCCGTTGCCGCCTTCATCGGAAGATATGATGAATACTGAGGCGTCTGATACAGCACGCAAGACAAAGCACTTCATCAAAGAAGCGCTTTCGGTTATTATTCTATTATGGTTGGAATTTACAGCATAATTAGTAAAAAATTAGTATCTCTATTAATATCTTATAACTTGATAAATTAAAAGGGGTCATATTTTTATGAAAAAAATTCTTAAACTTTTAATGGTAGTATTACTCGTTTGTAGTACGTTTGTTGCGACAAGATATGTTGCAGCAGAAGATGCGCCTGAAACTCCTCAAAAACCTGTTCCTTCTGAAAAGACGGATAAAAAGGGAGTTATTAGCACTCTTGCTTTACCGGAAGGTAAAGAACACATTGATGCGACCGTAAGAGACGAGGCGCATAAAAAGATTGCCAACAAGGCGCAGCTCACCGGCAAAGCCTATGCTATCTTTGTATTCAATGTCGAAGGCCAGACATATGAGTGGGAAGAAGACGGTGACCTGATCTTCTTCAGAAGTACAGCAGAATATGAAGACGGTTACGAATATGATAACGTCGTCATCAATGGCAAGTCCTACTCCGGAACTGTCTATGCCGGTTTCGAAGACTCTGACCCTTGGGATGAGGCAACTGGGAGTTACAATCTTCCTAGCTGGACCGGAGATGTATATAATTACTGTGAACATGTCTACGTAGCTGAAGGCCATACGATCCAGCCGATCTCCACTGCGTTATGGTTCTATTCGTTTTATTACATGTTTACCTTCG
>CACZNZ010000573.1 GCA_902782625.1 uncultured Lachnospiraceae bacterium
ACAATTATCTGATAGTATGAATTGTAATGCAACATATTAGCACGATGGATTAACAGTTGTCTTATGCGAAATGCACCCTTGTAACTGTTGTTCCGAAGGGACAAAGTGAAAGCGATGCCAGTTTAAAGAACTGCTTTCCGAAAGGTATTCCGATTATCGTGATGCAGAGGATAACACCGAGAATGAAGTTCACGAGTGCCATCTCCAATCCGCCTCCCAGAAACCACAATATGTTTAAAATAAATGAAAAAGCACCGCCTTCGCTCCTGACATCCTTACCGAAAGGATTAAGTGAAAGGCTTGCCATCTTAAAGCACTGAAGCCCAACAGGAATTCCTATTACCGTGATGCAGTATAAGCACCCAAGGATTGCCCAGAGTACTGCACTTAAAAGTCCGCCACAGATTATCCAAATAATATTTCCCAACACTCTCATTTTATTTACCTCTTTTTTAACAACTATGTTTTTGTTTACAGGTATTTATACGAGACAAAAAAAGAAGTGGCAAAAAAAATCTGCAGCTTCTTTGGGAGTGGCGGCTCAGTATGTTTACTGAGCCGCAGCGTGTTATGAAAAAATTATGTGTGGGGGATAAGGAACTTATCTGTTCCTTATGATGTTATGATAATACGCAAACCTAAAAATAACCTTAAAGTTAAAAATCTTTACTCTCACGGGAGAGCCTGAACATGGATTCAGCAAAAAATCTGTGTATCACGTCAAGGATGTTTTCCTTGGGTGAGGTCTTAAGAAGATATCCGTCAGGCTTGTACTCAAGAACGTGGAATACTATATCCTTATTGTTGTTGCCCGTAAGGAGTATTATAGGGATCCTGGGATCAGTATAATTCGAGCGGATGATCTTCATAAGGTCAAAGCCGTCCATTTGAGGCATCTCAAGATCAAGAAGCAATAGGTCCGGAGTTACCGTTGACAGTCCTACCAGCATCTCGCTTCCGCTGTTAAAACACTGCACGTTATAAATGGAACTCAGCCAGTGATGGATAACTGCCAGATAACCGGGATCATCATCAACTACAAAGACGGTCTTCTTTCTGTGGAAGTCTGTTTCCAGTCCGGTAAAGAACACCATGTCTTTTACAAAAGTGCCGATATCAACGGGTCTTGGATAGATTCTTGAGACCCTGTGGGAGCCATTTGACGCCATGGCTTTATTGATGTCGGTGATTTCTCCCGTCAGGCACAGTATCTTGGAATCATCCTGGCATATCTCGCCCAGAAGATTCATTGTTATACCGATATTGGACGCGTCATTGGTACCGGGATTGTAGATCACTATGTCAGCCTCGTTTCTGGCTGTAATGATCCTGTCGGGTTCATCGGGTATAGTAATGACGTTGAACTTTGCCTCATTAAGGTTTTTTTCGATACCTTTTTTGACAATTCCCTCACCGCTCTGGATATAGAGGATCGAAGGTCTGTGGAAGGGATTGTTTTCATCGGAAGCCTCCGGCGGTGCCTGCTGAAGCTCTTTCGCCTTATTGGCAAATATCTCTTCTTTCTCGATAGGAGCCAGGGAATTCTTAAACTCTCTGTAGATCTTCAGCAAGTCACCTGTTTCTCTTTTTACGAGACTGTAGTCGTCTTCTCTGGCAGCTGCTTCCAGCATAGCCGCAATTTTCCCGAGCTTCTTGGCACCTATCAGTCTTGCCATGCTCTTTAGGGAGTGGACTCTTAGAGCATACATAGTCCAGTCTTCGTACTCAAGGAAGTTTTCGAGTTCGTCTGCTTTTTCATCGACAGAGGAGTAAAAGATATATAAGGCGTCCAGGTAATCTTCATGGTCACCGCAGTTCGTAACCCCCGCATTCAGGTCAAGCTGTGGGATGATCTTGATCCAGACCGGAAGCTTTTCTATTTCTTTTTTGACATTGAAATCATAATCACCGGAGTCTTCGCTTTCTGCATCCGAAGCATCAGGTAAGACGAAATCATCTTCCCGGTCAGAGGATCCCTCTTCCTCCTTAAGGTACACCATGATAGCCTCAAAGAGTTCCCGCGGATCAATGGGCTTTATCAAAACATCAGCAAAGCCGGCAGCCTTGTAAAGATTTACGTTGCTGCGCCCTTCCTCTGTGGTGTGACAGATGATCGGAACCTCTCTGCCGCGCTCCTTGAACATCTCTTTTAACCTGACAAGGGTATCTACCCCGTCAAGCTCAGGCATGCGGTGATCTAAGAGGATGAGGTCGTAGTCGTTGTCCATGCAAAGTTCAATACATTCAATGCCACTTTCGGCCTGATCGCAGCTGATTCCATGGGTCGCCAGTATAGAAGCCAGCACTATTCTGTTTATGCGCATATCATCAACGATAAGTACACGTGATTTTTTGTTTTCCATAAAATGATTATAGCATGTATGCCTGTCTCATTTAACTTTTAAAGAGACTGTTGTCATCAAAACTGTTGTCAGTATGATCGTTATTAATCTTTTACCCTTTGTCTCATACACGCTTCCCCTTGTAATCAAAAACCATGAGCGCTTTATCGTAGTAATTATACCATTTTTGAAAATCATGGCTGAGACGTATTCGTCTGCCACTTATGCCTGATAAGATAATTGCCGTCGTCCAGATGTTCAAAAGTTACACTGATTGATGCAGCATCACCGGTAAATATAAGCTCATTATCTGTTCCACCTGTCTTAGAAGGGGCATTTATCGAATACCATTCCATGAAAATGTCCTTGCTGATTATCAGATTGAATTCAGACTCAGTCTTCCCCTCGGCTATATCAGAATCAAGAATACTTTCTCCGGTTTCAAAATAAGTCCTGTAATCTGTAAACACCTCATCAGATGCAAGGTCATAACCGCTTAAATCCGCTTCACTCTTTTCAAGTCCGCTGTACTTTGTTCCATTGCAGGGCGGAAGGTATCTCGACTGGTACATGCGCGTGTGCATAAGATTCTGCTTATCACTTACATTGAAGTACTCATACATAGTAGGATCCTGATCGTCCCATGTGACATCGACGTTGTAGTAATCATCCTCAAGCTTGATGATGTCCCAGGCATGCATCTCGCCTCCCCAGCCAACAGTAAAGTAAGTCGGCACTCCGAGCTGCTGCATAAGGTACTGAAAGGCTCTCGCATAACCTGCACATACCGTAAAGTCATTCGGGATCGAACTATAGGCGCTCTGATCCAGAGAGTTAAACTCGTAAGTTATCTTATCCGCAAGCAGATCATGTATATATTTTTCCTTCTCATAATCAGACGGCAGGTCTTTTGCACCGGTAAGTATTTCTTCAGCAGCTGCATTGAACTCACCTTTTGCCTTTTCGACATCAGGAATCTCTTTGTAAAAAACTATACCGATTTTAATGACTCTTCCTGTGTAGTCATATTCATAATATTTCTGCAAATCCAACCAAAACAGTTCAGGATGATCGTTATAACAGCAGTCGAAGGCCGAGGCAAATTCACTCGGCGTGCAGTCCTCCACCGGCTTAAACTCACTGATCAGTGCATTTGAATTGGCATAGATCTGCTTATACAGGCGCTTGCCCCTGTCGTTGAGCATATGATAATAAGGGTAAAAGAGAGGATCAAACTCCTCATTTTCTCCCGTCTCTCCTACTCCTGTACTGTCTATTATCTCATTAGCTTCTTCCTCATCGGTGATATCGGTGACTTCAGGCTCTGTAACAGTATAGTCTGTCTTGTCTTTGACCAGGTCAAAAAAGCTGTCATCAAACAGTGAATCATCCGTCCCCTCTTCCACTACCTTCTGATAAGGATCTTCTTCGTCAGGCGAAATGTAATCCTGTACACTGTTTGGGTCAACTATATCCTCTGGGAACCGCTTATCGACATAGTCGTTGTAATCCTGATGTTTTTCTTCAGGTTCCTCTTCCTTTTCTTCCTGTGATGTATCCAGCGAAGAAAGATCAATTGAAATATCCTCCGTCGCCTCTTCTTCGGTTTCCTCTTTTACGGGTACATTCTTTTTGACTATTTCAGAGACTGTGTTCGCTATATCCGGGTTAGCTGCGCACAGCAAAATAAAGGCACACATAAGAATTACAAGTGCCAGAATTGCATAAAGAATCTTAGCGATAATCTTCATTTCAACCTTCCTTCTTCCATGAATCCAGTCGATTATATTATCTTACCTTTATGATTCTATCACCGAAAAATAAAACACAAGTAAACGGGCAATTAAAAATTCATAATAAAAGGAGCCTGCAATGCAGACTCCCGTAAGCTTAATCATAACGTCATGGTTTTCTAGTGTGATAAGCCAGAAGATTGTAGCCCGTAGTACCTGATCCATCATCAACGACTTCAATTACAGCCTGGCCAATAGTATCAGTCGTTAGCTTGCCGCTCTTCTCCAGTTCCTGCGCCTTACTGTAGTCCATTGAATACAGCTCAGCGCCCAGGTCACTTACATCAGCATCCATAATCGGCTGGTACTTAA
>CACZNZ010000574.1 GCA_902782625.1 uncultured Lachnospiraceae bacterium
CCTCCAATTGCTGACTGGATGCACGAATCAGTTCCTGTGTACAGTTGCTGACATTTTCACGGATATTATCTTTGAAATGCATATAATTGTTATCAAAAACAAGGCTTTGTGCTTTCTGATTCTTCTCTTCCTTACTCAAACCAATCTCATCTTTGTTAAGTTTCACATCCCAGATTTCTTTGGGGACATCCTCTAAATCGTAATTGCCTGTCTCCAGTTTCAGACGAATTGCCTGATATTCTGTTATCACCAGTTCATTCGATAAAGCAAGTGCCGTATTCAGACTCGCCAGAGCCTCCGGACTCGTATCCTCAAGCAGCATGGACAGATTATCCACTGCCTTGTCTCTCGTTTTGGTAATATTAACTTCCTGCAGATAGTCCTTGAGGTATTCGACCTCGCCGGTAACCACAAAGCAGCGTACCCTGTCTGTCAGATAATCAGATCCCGACTCCATATCCGAAGCGGCAAGCTGGGCAGAAATATATCTGTCACTGGCCTTCTCCATTCGCCGGTATCCTCTGGTAACAGACATGTCAGCCGCAAAAAGTGCTATGGAAGCGACCAGCGAGATGATCAGGAAGAAATAAGTAGCTGTTCTTAGCTGAATTCCCGGTCGTGACGGTTTTTCTCCTGATATCTCTGCTTCCTTTTCTTTGTCCACCTCTTCACCCTCCTTCGGTTCTTCCGTTATTTCCTCGAAAAAGTCCTTCCCTGAAGAATCTGTGACTTGTGGCATCTCCTCACAATTGTCATCATCCATCTGTGCAGACTTCCCGATTAAAAACTTCTCAAATTCATCCGCTGCAACCGGTTTTGAGAAATAATATCCCTGAACCAGATCACAGCCCATGGCACGCAGGGTCTCCATCTGTTCCCTGGTTTCCACGCCTTCTGCAATGACCGGTACAGCCAGATACTCTGCGATATCCATAATCAGTTCCAGCATTCTGGTATTGCCGCCTTCCGAAAAGGCCGTTCTGGTAAAATGCATATCCAGTTTCAAAACATCAAAAGGAAGCGAGGATACCATATTGAGGGAGGAATACCCTGTTCCGAAGTCATCCATCTCAATCACAAATCCCAGTTTTTTGAGTTTTTCCACTACGCCAATGATCTGCTCTGCATCCTGGGTATAGGCAGACTCTGTCACTTCCAGCATGAGGTCCTGATAAGAAAGCCTGAATTCCCGGATAAGATCCTGAAGTGCAGAGATCAATCCCGGGTCATAGAGATCGACTCTCGAGACATTGGCAGAGACTGGTACATATTTCCCGAGCCTGTCGCGCCAGTCTCTGATCTGGCGGCAGGTTTCTCTCCAGACATAGCGGTCTAAAACCTGAATCAAACCATTTTCCTCGAATAAAGGAATGAACACACCGGGGCTGATCATGCCCAGGTCTGGGTGGTTCCACCGGACCAATGCTTCTGCACTCGATAATACCGGCTGTTCCCCCTTGATGTTATACTTCGGCTGATAATGGACTATAAACTGCTTCTCTTCAATCGCTTTGTAGAAATCTTCCACAAGCTGTTCCGTATAGAGTTCTTTGGCATGCAGATCATCATCATAAAAAGCAATGGTCTTTGTAAAAGAACCCTTGACGTTGTCTGCAGCAATTTTCGCTCTGTCAAACCTTCGTTCGATATCGATGTTTTTATCTACATGGGAGTACACACCCATTCTCAGACGGATCCTGTTATCCGCAGATTCTTCTCCTGCAATACCCTCTGATGCAATTTTCAGCATATCCTGATAATCTATTCTATGCGGGCAGTATACCATAAAAACGTCTGCCCCGCGGCGGCATACAATTCCTCCGTCTTCTTTGACAATAGCCTGCAGTTTTCCGGCTATCCGATGGAGCACTTCATCTCCATATTTTCTTCCATAACGTTCATTGATCATATGAAAATGATTGATATCAATCGTAATGGCATCCATATCCTTTTTTTTGTGATGCTGGTCATACTGCTGTGCGTACCGGAAAAAGTATTCTTTATTATACAGTCCTGTCAGCTGATCTCGTTCTGTGGACTGAATGATGTCACGATCTTCCGACAGCTCAATGATACGCCAGACTCTTGCCAGGATAATATCTACTTCCGGATAAGGTTTCGGAATGAAATCAGCTGCTCCAAGATTCAGAGAACGGATCTCTGTTTTTTTATCTGCAGTAAGCACAATAATCGGAATCCTTGACAGCTCCTTATCCTCTCTGACGATTTCAAGAAGCTCAATTCCGTTCATGACCGGCATCATGATATCCAGTAGCACCAGAGACAGAGTCTCTTTGTTTTCCTGTATGATCTCCAGGGCTTCTTTGCCGTTACAGGCAAACAGGACCTCAAAATCCTTTTTCAGATAGGCCCCTAGCATTTCCCGGTTTATGATCTCATCATCCACCACCAGAATTCTTCGTTTTCCATTGGAAGAATGAAACTGTTCATGGCTTTTGAGCATATTCTTTCGACCTCCTCCCTTCTTCCTCTTCTCCCATTACCCAAGCAAGGGTTTCCATCATTTTCTTTACATCAAGCGGCTTTGCGATATGGGCCTGCATACCCGCTTCGGCTGCCGCGTCTTCATCCTCTTTAAATGCGTTGGCCGTCATGGCAACGATCGGAATACGGGAAAGCTCAGGGTCTTCAAGAGCTCGGATCGCCTTCGTTGCTTCATATCCGTCCATCTCCGGCATCTGGATATCCATCAATACTAGTTCATAATGACCCGGAGCAGAAGCCGCTACCATCTCCAAGGCTTCTTTCCCGTTTTGTGCCGTCTCCAGTACAAATCCGGCCTGGGACAGAATCATCACCGCAATCTCACGGTTGATCTCATTATCTTCTGCCAGCAGAATTCTGCGCCCGGTAAAGTCAATTTCCTCAGGCTTCTTTTCCTCCGTGACAACCTGCTCTTGTGGCTTTCCTTTTACTTCCGATTCATCCGCTATTTTCAGGGTAAGTTTTATGATGAATTCTGTTCCTGCGCCCGGGGAAGTTATCACTTCGATGGTACCATTCATCAGGTCCACAATATTTTTCGTGATGGCAAGGCCCAGACCTGTCCCTTCCGTCTTGCTGACTGTCGATGTTCGCTCCCGTTCGAAAACGTGGAACATTTTCTCGGAAAACTCTTTAGACATACCGATGCCACTGTCTCTGATCCGTATCTCATAGGTTCCGTATCCCATTTTGGTGGAATTCACTTCCCAGACCGCCGCTGTGATCGTCCCGC
>CACZNZ010000575.1 GCA_902782625.1 uncultured Lachnospiraceae bacterium
CAACTCGGCCAGTACATCCGGGTAGTCTTTTCTGCACATCCGATAAATTCCGGCCTGGTTGCTTTCATAGACTTTAGCCGCTTTTGTGAATTCACGGATTGATAGTGTTTTATAATCCTTCATAGTCATATTTTCTCCTGTTATTTTTTTGCCATCACAGGGAGTCAGTGTTTTGGTTTGCGGTTAGCTATACCTAACTACTGTTAATATATCAAAACTCTCCTGTTTTATCAACTACCATTTGACATTTTCGTGAGTGGGTTCTACTCTATAGAAAGATAAGGAGGATTCGGCCATGAGAAAAGAGGAGAAAAAGACACGACGACAGCTATGGAAACAGGAAAAGAAGGCCAGACGCCAGGAGCTTTGTGAACATTACAAGTATGCTCCCTGGTACATCAAGATTCCGAGATTGTATCTGTTGAAACCGTTGATTGCTTTGCTGATGATCGCGGTAGTGGGGTTTGGCATCTTTCAGATGGTGTTGCTTATAGGATTCGGGTATATGAATTCCAACAGGAATAACCCGGTTCCACGGAAGGAGATTGAAGCACTTTCCCCCATAGACAAGGAAGGAGCAAAACGCATCGATGCGGCTGCGCCCGTTGATAAAAATGATACATGGACGATCTGTCTGTATATCTGTGCGTCCGATCTGGAGGACCAGGGGGAGAACGATCTTGCCCCGGTGGTTAAAAATCAGATTGCCGAACTCTCAGAACAGCTGAAGAAGGCTGATGATGAGAGAAGATCCAATCGCCTGAAAAGTTTTACCAGGGAGTTGAAGGAAAATGATCTGGATATGCCGGCTTATCTCTATCATCCCAGCAAGCCTGTCAAGACATTGAAAGAAGGCGATGACTCTGGCGCAGTAGTTGCAGACGGACCGGGGGCAGCATCCACAGACATTGGTGAGATGACCGCGGAAGTCTGGTCGGATAATATCAAAATTGTAATCCAGACAGGAGGAGCTACCCGGTGGAGCAATGGGGCTGTAAACCCCAACCGGACACAGCGCTTCCTCTACTATAAGGGAGAGTTCAGTAAAATCTATGATCAGCCTCTGGAGAGAGTCACGGATCCGAAAACCCTGTCCTCTTTCCTGAGTTACTGCAAAGAAGAATACCCGGCAGACCACAATATGCTGATTCTGTGGAACCATGGTGGTGGCTCCTTCGGATATGGACATGATTCTATTTATAACGGAATGATGAGCCTGAAGGATATCAGAGAAGGACTGGAAGGAGCATATAAACCTGACAGCAATAACCCTGCTTTTGATATCATCGGCTTTGATGCCTGTCTCATGTCTTCTGTCGAAGTAACCCATGCGCTGGATGGATTTGCATCCTACTATGCCTTGAGTGAAGAGGCGGAGCCAGGCGATGGATGGGACTATACTCCCTGGCTGAAGGCCATGACAAAAGACCCGACCATGAGTCCTGCCAAAGTGGCTCAGAAAATTGCCGACAGTTATATGGATTACTATATGACTCAGAATGTTAACATGGGATGGCTTGTCTCCAATGCCGTAACATTTTCCGTGCTGGATGCGAAAAAAACAGAAGAACTGTACGATGCCTATTGTGACCTTGCTAAGAAACAACTGGCCGACGCGGCTAAAGACAACAGCGTCCTGGCGGAGATTGGTCGATGCAGCAACAAATCAACGCATTATGTTTCTTCCGTTTATAACATGTATAACACCATTGATCTGGGCAATTACGTCGATCACATGGTGGATACTTATCCTGAAGAGTCCAGTCAGATCAAAAAACTGATCGGGGAGTCTGTGATGTATCATCGGGAAAACGGGGCTCTGAGTGATTCTCAGGGAATCTCTGTCTATGTACCCGGATCGGTAGACAGCTATCAGGGACTCATGATGTGTCTTCAGTATATTTATGAGATCTGTGACGATCCTGCCACACGAGCTCTGTATTATTACAAGATTGCAGGATGCCTGAATGGCGACATGCAGAAATATCTGGCGACATTGACGGATAAGAAGATACCGGTCATCGATCTGAAGCTGTTTGAGAAGTTTGAGAAGGAAAAGCCGGTCATGACAGATACCGGTTTCGAGATTCCTGTAGATGAGAAACTTCAGAGTATGCTTCAGTCCTATGAGCTGGAGGCGGCTTATGTGGATAAAAACGCAGGACTGCTGAAAAAACTGGGAAGAGATGAACTGGCACGCCTGGACGGAGAAGGGAAAATGGACTGTGAATTCGATGGAAGCTGGATCTGCCTTGACGGTGTGCCTCTGGCCACAGAGGTAGTGGCCTCTACGGCATCTGGCGTAGAATATCGTTCCCGGGTACTCTACAACGGCCAGGATGCCTACCTGACTTTTTCCTGGGATCGGGATACGGAAGAATTCACCATCCAGGGAATCCGGGGCGTATCAGATTATGAGCTGGCAGGAGGTCTGCTCAATGCAGAGCTTGATCCGGATCCCTTCAACTATCTGGTCAACACCAGAATGAATACAGAACTGAAAAAGGGAGACAAAATCATCCCCATTTATGAAACGAGCCACTTAGACTCTGCAGAGTACAATACAGAGGAAGAGAACAGTGAAGAGGGAGATAGGATTAAGATTAAAGAGAGCTCTGCTATCAAAGTGGAAAAACTGCCTGACGGCTATTATCTGAATACGGCGGTCATCGGCGATACCCGCGGGGATGTGTATTACTCCAAGGTAGTCGGGAACAAGGTGTCCGGCGGCAAGGTAAAGAAACGAAAGACAGAAAAAGGATTTGCAGGCAGAATCTATTGAGAAAACGAAAGCTCCCCTACTTCCGATATCGGTAGTAAGGGAGCTTTTCTTAAGACGCTGCTGTATTCTCAAAGGGCTTCGAATAGAAGATCATATGCCTGATTGATCTTTTTGGCATATTTTTCATCTATTTCTCCAGGTCCGTTGTCAGGATGGAAGGACTTCATAAGTCGTCTTCGTATGTTGTTTAATTTTTCGATGGTTAATTCCGTTATATCATCTACCATGAACAAAGAGAGTGCTTTGTCCAGTTCGGTTCGCTGCTGTCCGCCTGCATACTGGGATGAAAAACTATTATCAGTTCTATTAAACATACAGTACAAAACGATAAACTTTTCTTCGAACGCTAATAGACCATCTGGGTGATCATATACAACCTTTGTCTTTAAGAAATTCAAGTTTCCTTTCGTCTTTTCACGATTCTTTATGGTACCGGAATAAGAGGCAAATGGATTAGAAAGAACAATATATCCAATGCTTTTTCCTTTCACCTTATCTTTAAAGATCCCTTCTTTCACGGTTTCCGCTACAAAACCAAAATCGAAATCAACCACATTTGCAAAAGAATATATTAAGGTATCATCATATTCGATTCTAAACAGGCCATGATTTTCGTCTATTTCAATTTCACCATAAGAAAATGTACCATTAAACTGAGGTTTATATTCGCTATCTGACTTTTTCTTATAATCAAGTAAGCCTTGATAGTTTTCCGCTCCATTTAGTGCTGCCCAGCTGTCCCGAATGGAATCAGGTATTATTTTCTGACAATCCCAACACAGGTAATTGCCATCCTTCAACTTTAATCTTGAAAGCATTCCTGCTTTGTTACCACAATGAGCACATGAAATCTCCTTAAATAATCCCATAACCGTTCCTCCTCTTATGTTGTGTCTGCGTTTTTTTGTCTGGTTATATCCTACACCTGGGCATGCTGTGTTTTGTAAAGACAATGTTTCGTTATAAATGTGTATGGCAAGCACTATATATCTAATGCCGTTACTGTA
>CACZNZ010000576.1 GCA_902782625.1 uncultured Lachnospiraceae bacterium
AAGGACAAAACGGCTCTTGTTGATCTGGAGCCTGTGAAATGCCATCACCAGCGGATAGGCCAGCAAAATGCACAAAACTGTACTAAGCAGTGCAATCTCCAGAGAAAAGACCGTCGCTTTCATATGAACAGGATCCGCTATGGCAGTAAGATTGTGCAAAGTAAAAGCGTTGCTCTCATCCGTCAATGCATATCGGACGATCATGAGCAACGGTATGATCGTAAAACCGAGCGCCCAGATTAGATAAGGGCCAGCGAGAATGGACCGGAAGGTTTTATTACTGTTCATCCTCTCGGATCACCTCCTCATCTGCGGAAGTCGGTTTATTCATAATCTGTATATTGTATGGGATAACTTTCAGGCCTACCATGTCACCCACCGTAGCAGGCAGGCTGCTCTGTACGGACCATTCACAGTAGTCCGTCAAGATTTTGATATCGTAATACGCGCCTTTATAAATCAGATCCGTGACTTTTCCTTTCCAGAATCCTTCGTCAGGCGAAACGATCATCAGATCTTCCGGACGGATCACCACGTCTACCTCTGTATTAGTCCCGAATCCTTTATCGGCACATTCGACAACGGATCCCTGGATCTTTACCAGATAATCCTTCAGCATCAGACCATCAAAGAGATTGCTCTCTCCGATAAAATCCGCAACAAAGGCATTCTGCGGTTCATCGTAAATGCTCTGGGACGTCCCCATCTGCTGGATGATTCCCTGATTCATCACGATAATACGGTCAGACATGGTCAGCGCCTCTTCCTGATCATGGGTCACATAGACAAAGGTGATGCCGACCTCCTTCTTGATCGTCATCAACTCCCTCTGCATCTGATGACGAAGCTTCAGATCAAGAGCACCCAAAGGTTCATCTAAGAGCAGAATCTCCGGCTCATTCACGATTGCTCTTGCAATCGCCACTCTCTGCTGCTGGCCGCCGCTTAAAAGGGAGGGCTTCCTTTTCTCGTAGCCCTCCATATTGACAAGCTTCAGTGCGTATTTCACCTTGTCTTTGATATAATTTCTGCTCTTGTTTTTCAGTCTTAAGCCAAAGGCGATATTGTCTTCCACGTTGTAATGAGGAAATAAGGAATACTTTTGGAACACCGTATTGACATTCCGTTTTTCAGGGGGAAGCATCGTGATATCTTCCCCTTCGAAAAACACATTGCCGGCATCAGGTGTCTCAAAGCCCCCGATAATCCGCAGTGTCGTGGATTTTCCGCAGCCGGAAGGTCCCAGCAGCGTAATAAATTCATTTTTTTCGATATCAAAACTGATGCCATCCAGCACGATCTTATGATCGAAACTCTTCCGGATGTCATGCAACTGAAGGATAGACATGAGGGTGTCCTCCCTTATAAACCTGAATCATGTTTTACTTTCAGCCGGTTGATGGAGCGGATCAGTGTTGCCTGAGCAAGATAATATTCCTGCATGCTTCTCTTTTGCAGAATAGCCTCCCTGGCCTGGGCCTCTTTTCTCTTAGCCCGGACTTCATCAATCTCCCAGGGGTGTTCCGCCGCTTCCGTAAGGATCAGAACATCATTATCCTCCACGCGCATCATGCCAGAGGAGACGAACGCTGTCTTCATCTCTTCTCCGACCATGCGGTACTTAAGTTTTCCGGGCACCACGGAAAAGACCATATTCTCATGATTGGCCTTTATACCGTATTCCCCGTCAACCGTGGGGATGACAACCAACTCCGCTTCCCCCTCCAGGAATACATCATCGGCTTCATAAATACTGAGAGAAAATGTATTCATCGAAGAGTCTCCGCTTTCTTTAATGCATCATCAATAGTTCCGACATTATAGAATGCTTCCTCAGGAAGATCATCATACTCTCCTTCGAGGATACCACGAAAGCCTCTGATCGTCTCTTTTACCGGAACATAGATTCCTTTCATGCCGGTAAACTTCTCAGCGACAAACATCGGCTGAGCCAGGAATCTTGTAATCTTTCTGGCTCTGGATACCACCTTCTGATCCTCGTCCGAAAGCTCATCGATACCAAGAATCGCGATAATATCCTGCAGCTCATTATACTTCTGGAGGTAAGTCTGGACATCTCTGGCCGTATGATAGTGTTCAAGGCCTACAACATCCGGCTCCAGGATCCTCGACGTAGAATTGAGCGGATCTACGGCAGGATAGATCCCCTGTTCCGCAATACCTCTGGATAAGACGGTTGTCGCATCCAGATGCGTAAAGGTCGTGGCTGGTGCAGGATCCGTCAGGTCATCCGCAGGCACGTAGACCGCCTGTACGGAGGTGACCGAACCTTCCTTGGTGGAGGTGATCCTCTCCTGCAATGCTCCCATTTCCTGTGCAAGAGTAGGCTGATAGCCTACCGCTGAAGGCATATGCCCCAAGAGGGTAGACACTTCAGATCCTGCCTGCACAAAACGGAAGATATTATCAATAAACAACAAAACGTCTCTATGTTGGACATCTCTGAAATATTCCGCCATGGTAAGCCCTGTAAGCGCAACACGCATACGGACACCGGGAGATTCATTCATCTGCCCAAAGACCATGGCTGTTTTCCCAATGGTTCCGCTTTCTTTCATCTCGTTCCAGAGATCGTTACCCTCTCTGCTTCTTTCCCCGACGCCGGTGAAAATGGAGTATCCATTATGCTCCATAGCCACATTGTGGATCAGTTCCTGAATCAGAACGGTCTTCCCAACGCCGGCCCCGCCAAACAGTCCGATTTTTCCGCCTCGTGCATAAGGTTCGAGCAAATCGATAACTTTGATTCCTGTCTCCAGGATCTCGATATCCACACTCTGGTCTGCAAACGAAGGGGCAGACCGGTGAATATTCCATCTTGGTTCCTCCTCGGGAACCGGATCCCCACCATCGATAGGATCTCCCAGAACATTGAACATTCTTCCTATCGTGGCATCCCCTACAGGAACCATGATATCATTACCCGTAGCTACCACTTTCATCCCACGACTGATTCCGTCACTCTGGGATAGAATAATGCATCTTGCCTGGGAATGACCCAGATGCTGCGAGACTTCCATGGTCCGGGTTTTTCCGTCCACGGTCACTTTCAGCGCTTCCCTGATCCTGGGAAGCTGTCCCTGTTGAAACTGTACATCGATAACAGGTCCGGAAACCTGAATGATTTCACCTGTATACATTTTGATTACGCGCCTCCCTTATGAGATTTTTTCTGCGCTTTGGCTCCCGCCGAAACTTCCGTGATCTCCTGAGTGATCGCCGCCTGCCTGACACTGTTGTATTCAAGCTGCAGCTTTTCTAAAATCTCCTGGGCATTCTTATTGGCGGAATTCATGGCATTCATCCTGGCATTCTGCTCTGCAGAAAAACTGTCTACCAGGGCGCCATAGATGAAGCCTGCCACGTAGCCCGGAATAAACTGGTCGATCACTTCCGTCACGGAAGGATAGAATTTATAATGGATATCTTTGTCATTCTTTTCGGAAGCCGGTGTCAGAAAGGGTTTCCTCTCAAATGGTATCAGATTCATTTTCTTAACCGTGGACACCAGATCATTCTCCATATCACTGTAGATGACACGGATCTCATCCACCCTGCCCTCATCATATTCCGCCAAAAGAATAGAACTGATTTCTCTGGCGCGGTGCATCGTTGGATTCTGTGCAGTATAAAGAAACGACTTTTCGATCGGGATGCCATGCTTTTCATAGAATCTTCTTCCATACTCTCCCACCACATAAAGCTTCACTTTCTTGTGTTTGCTCATCTCCACATTAGCCTGGCGGATCACATTGTAATTGTAGGATCCTGCAAGCCCTTTATCCGCAGTGATCACCAGATAGGCATAGGTCTCTGCAGGCTTGCGGCCGGTTTTGGGATAGAAATACCGGGAGTTGACATTGCTCTCACTCTGAAAGATCCTCTTGATCTCATTCTCCTGCATCTTGAAGAAGGGTCTCGTCCTTTTCAGGCTCTGTTTTGCCTTCTGAAGCTTGGTAGAAGAAATCAGATACATGGCATTGGTGATCTTCTTGGTGTTGGAAACACTGCTGATTCTGTTTTTTATCTCCGAAATATTACCCATTCATCTCACTTCTTTTCCTGATATATCTGGCGGAATTCCCTGGAGATCCGTATGATCTCCTCCTTCTCCTCATCGCTCATACTGCCTGTCTCATCAATACGGAGGCATAACTCGAGCGCATTTTCATGGAAATATGTCAGCAATTCTTTTCTGAATTCTGCAATCTCCCTGATCGGGATATCCTGCATCACATGGGCTGTGCCGGAAACCAGCAATATCACCTGTTCGTGCAGGGTGTAGGGCTTCCCTTGCTCCTGGCGGAGCAGGTGCATCAGACCCTGCCCGTAGAAGAGTCGTTTCTTGGTGGCATCATCAAGATCGTTGGAAAACTGGGTAAAGACTTCCATCTCCCGATACTGGGCCAGGTCAAGACGGATACTTCCTGTCGCTTTTTTCATGGCCTTTGTCTGGGCGGCACCACCTACACGGGATACCGAAAGCCCGACATTGACCGCCGGTCTCTGGCCGGAAAAAAACAGATCGGATTCCAGAAAGATCTGTCCGTCTGTAATCGAAATAATATTGGTTGGAATATAGGCAGATACATCCCCTGCCTGTGTTTCTACGATGGGAAGAGCTGTGATGCTTCCTCCGTCAGCCAGTCTGGCAGACCGTTCCAGCAGTCTGGAATGCAGGTAGAATACATCACCTGGATAGGCCTCCCGTCCCGGTGACCTCTCAAGCAGCAGGGACAAAGCCCTGTATGCAATGGCATGTTTGGACAAATCATCATAGACAATCAGGACATCACGTCCCTGTTTCATGAAATACTCTCCCAAAGCCGTGCCGGAGTAAGGGGCAATAAACTGCATGGGGGCCGATTCACTGGCTGAGGCATTGACGATGATGGTGTAGTCCATGGCACCTTTTTTGCGCAGGGATTCCACCAGCTGGGCAATGCTGCTGGCCTTCTGTCCGATGGCCACATAGATACAGATCACATCGTTCCCCTTCTGATTGAGGATGGTATCGATGGCTATAGCCGTCTTTCCCGTCTGCCGGTCCCCGATAATGAGCTCCCTCTGCCCTCTTCCAATCGGGAACATGGAATCAATACAGAGGATTCCGGTATTCATGGGGGTATCCACACTCTGTCGCTCAATGATCTCCGGGGCAGCAGCTTCTACCGACATATAGGCATCTGCCTCGATGGGACCTTTATTGTCTATGGGATTGCCCAGGGCATCCACGACACGACCGATAAAACCGTCACCGGCCGGGATACCTGCGGTTTTCTTGGTTCTTCTGACCCTCATGCCTTCCATGATCGTCCCTTCGTCTCCGAAAAGGATGATGCCGACAGAGTCAGGGCGCAGATCCTGGACCATGCCCTTGACACCGGATTCAAACACAAGGATCTCCCCATAGACACAGCTTGCCAGGCCGTCAGCGAAGACAATGCCATCTCCTGTCATGGTAACCCTGCCTTCCTCTTCCGGCATGGCTTCCATCTTCCATGTCTCCAAGGAGGAACGGAACAAGGTTATCAGTTCGTCCGAATCCTGACGAAAGCCTTCATCCGCCCGCTTTTTGAACATCTCTTTCAGTTGGGTCACACGGCCTTCTCTGGTCCAGTCATAGATATCGGTTCCGACTTCCAGACGGAAACCGGACATAATTCTTTTATCGCATACCCAAACCAGGCGATAATCTTCATGATATTTCTTTTTCAGGAAATTCTCAAATCTTTCCTTTCTGGCCTGGTCAGGTTCCACATTGGAATAAAGATAAGCATCACTCATTCTCTACGCTCCTTTCCGCATCTTCCAAAAATGCATCATAGAAGCTGTCTGTGGTACCGTCGAGCAAGAGTTTATCCGTGGCATTGTTGATCAGGTCATAGATATCATCTTTCGTCCCGTCAAGGATAGCATTTCTTCTCTTGTGTGCTTCCTCTTCCGCTTCTTCTATGATCCTCCTTGCCTCTTCCTCTGCCTCTTTGGTTCTCTTTTCGCGATACATTTCCAGGTCTTTGGCAGCGCGCTGCTTCTCCTGTGAAATCTCTGTTTCTATATCATGAATTCTGTTCTCGTAATCTGTCTGGATATCCTGCGCATTTTTCAGCGCTGTCTTTTTCTCTTCATCCATCTCCTGATAATAGGCTTCTCTTTTTTCCATGAACTTCATGACCGGATTATAGAGAAGATAATACATTCCGCCAAACAGGATGGCCACGTTGAATAAATGAAGAAAAACCTGGGTAAAATCTAATCCAAGCGGCATACTATCGCCTCCTGTCCGTTAAAGAACAAATACAATCAATATAGCAACAATCAAAGCATAGATAACAACGGTCTCGATGAATACCAGACCGAGCATCAGAAGCGTACGGATATTGTCAGCTGCTTCCGGCTGTCTTGCGATACTGTCGTTTGATTTGGATATGGACCAACCCATGGCAATGGCTCCGCTTAAGGCTGCACATCCTATGGCAATCCCTGCTGCTATCGCCTTACCGGTGGTACCGTCGGACTCGACGATCGTCTTCGTCTCCTGGTTCTGTGTCTCCACCTGTGGAGTTCCCTCAGACCCGGCTGCATATACAGGGGATGCTTTCAGGATGAATCCAGCACAAAGCACCAGGCCAAGCATCATCATTCCAATTACCATTGTTTTTAAAGATTTCATTTTTTCCTCCTGAAGACGGCTGCCCGTCTTGCTTTTTGTAATCTAAACAGTTTCTGTAACTTCCCCGTAATATACCGATGTGAGCATAGTCAGGACATAAGCCTGGATCAATGCGTGCAGGACCGTAAACATAAGCCCTACCACAACCGGCAGGAAGAAGCTAAGCGTAATATAATAATAAACAAGTTCTGTCACAAGCATACCAGACAGCAGGGCTCCGAAAAGTCGGAATGTCATGGAAACAGGCAGGGAGAACTCCTTGAGTGTTCTTCCCACACCCCTGATCTGGTTGGTAAGCACGCCTCCCAGCATGATGAACAGATAGGAAAACAGTCCCATGGCAAGGGCCCCGTTTATGTTGGCCAGGGGTGCAGGCAGAGAGATCGGATGGCCGGCAGCTGTCTTTACCTGCACACCGAACAGTTCAAACATGGTCCCTACAAAGATATAACTGCCTGCCGTGAAAATGTATCCTCCCAGCAGCCTGTTCTTATGGGGAGAATTACTCTTAGCCAGGCCATGAAACAATCCGACCCAGCCTTCGATCAGCATCTGCACACTTCCCGGGACAATCTGAAATCTCGGGATGACAAGGATCCTGATCAGAACCGCACAGGTAAGAAGAATGCCTGTCACGATAAATGCAGAGACCAGCGACGGATCCACCAGCAGCCCTCCGGGCAGGCGGATCTTGTTGATATCATGCAGCACAGCATCCCGCATGGTCTCTCTGATGGTCTCGTGTCTGACAGAATACTGTTTCGTCATCATAACACCCACGAGCATCACACACAGTACCGCCATCAGGATAATTATGAATCTCTTTTTATTAAATGGTTTCAATGATTACACCACCTCCTAATGTCACAAATACCTTGAATACCCGTTACATCATACGCCTTTTTTTCTCTTTTGTGAAGCATTTTTTAATGTACAATCACCGGGGTATTGATCTTGACCATATCATACAATTCCTTCACTTTGGCAGGTGGCATATTGATACATCCATGGGACCCGTTAGACTTATAGATCTGTCCGCCGAAGCTGGATCGCCAGTTGGCATCATGGAAGCCGATTCCCCTGGTGGTGTCAATCGGCAGCCACCAGGATACCGTGACATTATTCTCTTTCATATAATGATTGCGCTTCTTGGTTTCGATCATCCAGACACCGGTCGGGGTATCTCTTCCTTTGGAAGTATTGCCGGTGACCACATCACTTTCAAAAACGATCTCATCGTTCTTGACATACCATATATGCTGCTTCTCGATACTTACATCGATATAGGTTGTGCCGATATCATTCTCCGGGTTGTCCCCCACACCTTCGATCAGGTATTCAGGAGCTCTGACCTGGGCTTTTTTCGCCTTCATGCCTTTTTCGATGGCATCAGTCTCGAGACGGATGCCGACTCTCCAGCCGTAATTTCCTCCACCCATCGTGATTCTGCCGCTTCCTTTGGAGTCAAACGTTCTCTGTTTGCCCACGGTGTTAAACACCGAAGAGAGGGTCTTCTCGATGTAGGCATTGATTTTTTCCCGATCGATGGTCACTTTGAAATCTTTTGACCATTTTAAAAAACCGGCAATCTGGTCTTTGGTAAGTGCAGCACTCAGATTCCTGTCCTCATAGGTGACCGTAGCCTGCAGATATCCGTTCATCAAAGCGATGGCATCCTGAATCTCTTTTGAATCCGAAAGATACTTCGGTTTCTTATAATAGGTCTTATCGACAATGCTGATCGAATCCTTTTTCTCCTGAATAGCCTTTAAGATATCAGCTTTAAAAGTCTCGACCTCCATGACATTACCGATCGATTCCGGAACCACTTCATAGGCTTCACTGTTCTCATTGTACCTGATGTTTGCACTGACACTCTCCACGACCTCTGCCGGATGCATGCAGCTTAACTCATCGACTCTGGCAAAGACCTTGTCCTGATCCACGCTGTATGTCAGACCATTGTAGGTAACGGACTCATTGGTCATATAAAACAACGGCCATTTATACCACTCCTGTTCCTTCAGCCATTTCTCGATCATTTCAAAATTCGTATAGGTGAGTCCTGCCTGTTCACAGGTGATTTCTTCATCAAGATTATTCTCTTCATGGACGGTCAGACGGTATCCCATCAAGGCTCTGTCCATCACACCCTGCGCTTCTTTCAGTGTACGCCTTCCCACATCCCTTCCGTCAATCCTGGTACGAGGAAGAAAATGTGAGGTGAAATAGTAACCGATAAGACCGTAGGCGCCGCCTACAAGCAGCACAAACAGGGAAATCAAAATGATGATCAGCTTCCTGCGCTGCCGTCGTTTTTCTTTTCTTTGTTTACTTCTGCTATTATTGGCTCTCATAATATAAAATCCTCCATATAACCATGATATTATACATCATTTTACTTCTGTATTCAATCATAAAAAAGCGCAAAAAAAGAACGCCTGTTGACGTTCTTTCATGCTTAGTCCAGAAAATATGACGGAAGGCTGGCCAGTTTGCCGAAATCCTCTCCGTGGATTTCTTTCATGATATGATGAACTGGTTCCTTGTCGTGTTTGATCTTTAAGAATTCCACGATATCATCCACCCCTTCTCCAGTGTATGCACTTACCCGGAAAATGGTCTTGCATCCTGTCAGTTCCAGCCATCTGACGGCCTGCTCCACATCGGCAGCCCAATGGTCGATCTTCGTCACGATCCCAACGATATCACGGTTCGCATAAGGAGTGACATTGGGCGGATACAGAGAATAAGGTTCCGTGG
>CACZNZ010000577.1 GCA_902782625.1 uncultured Lachnospiraceae bacterium
AATACCGACATACTTTACCCGAATTTTCTGCCCGGCCTGACAGGTGTATTCGTCCAGTGTCGGATCATATGCCATGTTCTCTCTGAGTGCCATGTTGCTTTTGAACTTCTTCGTATTGCTGCGCTCATAGTTCTGTGGCTTGATGTAGCATTCTGTCTGTATATTCTCAAAATAGGTGTAGTTCTCTTCACTCTCATAGCCAGCATCCGCAGTGACATCCGTATATTCAATACCATGATTTCGAAGATTCTCCATAAAGGGAATAAGTGTGAGCTGGTCGCTGCGCTCAGAAGAAACGCTGACGGCAGTGATGTATTCTCCCTCTACGCCAAACTGGATATTATATCCCGGTTTCAGCTGAGCATTTCGCATATGGTCTTCTTTCATGTGCATGAAGGTCGCATCCGGATCCGTCTTGGAAAAGCTGTTCCGTCCCTTGAAAGTTTCCTGGTATCCGATATATTTCTTTCGCTTGTTCAGAAGCCCCCGCAGCAGCTCTATGTCTCTCTGCAGTTCACTTTTTCGGTGACCTCTGCCATAGATAAATGGTTCCGTTACTTTCTCAAGAAGGGATTCCAATAATTCTTCCCCTTCGTTACAGACTACACCATATTTTGCAGATAGTGATTCCGTAACTGTTTCGAGTTTCCTGTTGTTTCGGGCTTCATATTTCGTGGTCCTCTTCTTCCACACAAAGCTGTATTTGTTGGCATTGGCTTCGATCTTTGTCCCATCTACAAACAGATGTTCATATTTGATTTCCCCATAATCCGCCAGCTTCTTCACCAACTGGTAAAACAGCCCCTCTGCACACTGGGATAGCCGTTGGCTCCTGAACCTCGCTATTTCATGATAACTCGGTGCTGGCGCTCCATTCAGCAGCCATATGAAATTGATATCCCTCTGGCACGATGCCTGAATCCGTCTGGAACTGTAGATGCCTTCCATATTCGCATACAATAATATTTTCAGCATGGTTGACGGTGCTGTTGCAGGCTTCCGGCCACGTACGTCATATGCTCTTACCAGCTGGCTTATATCCATCTCCTCTACTATTCGATCTAAGAGCCGTACGCTGTCATCCGCTGGTATTACCTTTTCTGCAAAACTTTCGTCAATTAATAGTTGCACATTCCGCTCGCATGTGCCATAATCTCTTTGCGGTAATCTATTTTTCACAATCTTATTTTACCACAAACAAGAAGCCGAGACGACCTTTTTGGCCTTCTCGACTTCTTGTTCTTTCAGGACTATTTCGCTACAGCCCCGTCATTCCCAAAACTCAGTTTTCACTCTGAGCAAAGGTGATCAAGTTGATGATCAGATGCTGTCATCCGGAAGAAATTCCAGAATTTCATTATCTTCGCTGTGGGATGAATCAGCCAAGTCATTAGTTTCCTTATTTCCGAATACTTGCAGGATTGCCTGTGACGCCGCTTGATATTGGTCAAGCATGGTTGCATGCTCATTTTCAATATCATGCTCTCTGCCTTCTTCGGCTGCAGCTTCCATCCTTGCAGCAATCTCCGAAAGTGCCGAGGCTCCAATCATCCTGGAGGTACTCTTAAGTGCATGAACCAGAACCGAGTAGTTCTTCCAATCCCGTGCATCATAATAGCGTACAATATCTTGTGCCTTCTCTTTCTCACCCTGTGCATATTCCTGCAAGAGAGAGCGGTAGAGAGTGATGTCATTTATGCAGTAGCTAAGGCCAACATCAGGATCAATACCCGCTTTACGCAGCGGAGCGTAAAGATCTTCCGTATCCTCTGTATGGACTTCAACAACATCCTCTTGAGATTCCTTTTGCACTGAGCATACCTTTTCACGAGGGAGATATTTCATCAGCATCTGTTCCAGGGCATGGCTGTCAATTGGTTTTGTCAGATAATCTGTAAAGCCTTCTGCTATATAACGTTCCTTTGCACCGATTACCGCATCAGCAGTCAGGCAGATAACCGGTGTTTCCCGATTCGCACCATCTGCCTGCGTCCGGATCAGGTGCAGCGCTTCCGTGCCGTCCATCTTCGGCATCCGCTGATCCATAAGAATCAGATCATAAGTATTCGTTTGCGCAAGTTCAATGGCTTCATCTCCGCCGGTAGCTGTGTCGATCTGTATTTCCGTGTTCTTCAGCAAGCCTACGGCAACGGTCAGGTTCATCCTTGTATCATCCACGATCAGGATATGTGCATCCGGGGCCCGGAATGTCTC
>CACZNZ010000578.1 GCA_902782625.1 uncultured Lachnospiraceae bacterium
AGAAAAAGGCAGGAGGTGTGAAAAGTGGCTAGAACAATTTTTACGGTTATCTTTATTATCGTATGCATCGTATTGATTGCGGTAATTTTAATGCAGGATAGTAAAAATTCAGGATTTGGTTCTTTGAGCGGACAGGTAGATTCCTATGTGAGCAAGAACCGCGGACGTACCAAAGAAGGAAAACTGGAACGCTATACAGTGATTCTCGGCATTCTCTTTTTTGCTTTAGCCATCGGCCTTAGCCTGAAGTTTTTCCGATAGATCCTATGAAGAAACGATTTGCCGCCTCGATGTAAAGAGGCGGCATTTTATGTTTATAAAGCTTATGAGAACCCGGATGCATGGAGGACAAAGATGAAAGATCAGTTACATAACACTGCCAGAATAGAAGATGGAGTCTTCCAGGCAAATCCTGGAGGGTTTGGATTTGTCATGAATGCAGAGGGAGAAGAGTTTTTCATCCCGGCCCGTGATGTAAACGGTGCATCCCATCAGGATACGGTAAGAATCGTGGTTGTGGAGGAAGCACAAAGAGGACTCCGGGCTCAAGGGCAGATTATTGAAGTTCTGGAACGAGGTTTGCGGCAGATTCCAGGAACATTTCAGAAAACAAAAAAATATGGTTTTGTTGTCCCTGATGATCCAAGAATCTTTACAGATATCTATGTGGCTGGGAAAGACTGCAGGGGCGTTCATAACGGACAGAAGGTGATTGTCCGTATTACCCGTTATCCCAAAGACGGACTAAAGCCTGAAGGTGTTATTGAAAAAGTTCTGGGTGATCCGGCCCTTATGGATACCCAGATTAAGGCGATCGAAGCTACTTATGGTTTAGAGGAGACTTTTCCACAAAAAGTCAGGAAAGAAGCAAAGGCGGTTCCAGGATATGTGGATATGAATGACTATCCGGACAGAAGCGATTGTACCAATCTTCTTACCGTGACCATAGACGGAGAGGATGCCAGAGATCTCGATGATGCCATAACCCTTGAGAAAAAAGGGGAAAACTATTTTCTGGGTGTCCACATAGCTGATGTCTCAGAGTATGTGACAAAAGGAAGTGCCCTTGATCAGGAAGCCCTTCATCGCGGAACAAGTGTGTATTTCCCGGACCGGGTGATACCGATGCTGCCCCGCAGCCTTTCTAATGGCATCTGTTCTCTGAATGCAGGTGAATTGAGACTGGCGCTTAGCTGTTTTATGGAATTTGATTCCAAAGGAGAAGTCCTTGATCATGCTATCAAAAAGACCTTGATCAAGGTGAATAAACGCATGAGTTATACAGGAGTTCAGGCGATCCTTGATGGAAGAGAGCATCCGGAAAATGACCGGGAAGACATCGTAAAACTATGCTTCCTGATGAAAGAGGCAGCCGCCGTACTCAAAGAAAAAAGAAAACGGCGAGGGGCGATCAACTTTGATTTTCCAGAATCAAAAATAGTAACAGACCGTCATGGC
Source organism: uncultured Lachnospiraceae bacterium (assembly GCA_902782625.1). GTDB lineage: Bacteria > Bacillota > Clostridia > Lachnospirales > Lachnospiraceae > Anaerobutyricum. Next base: position 1,459 of record CACZNZ010000578.1, read on the forward strand.
AATCCCAAAAAGATTTATCCATATGAGAGAAATACAGCTACCGATATCATTGAGGACTTTATGCTTCTGGCCAATGAGACAGTGGCAGAAGATTACTTCTGGCAGGATGTTCCCTTTTTGTACCGTGTCCATGAGGAACCGGAACATGAGAAGATCGCAAAACTGGCCACATTCGTAAGGAACTACGGAATTCATATGAAAGTCGGACAGGAACATCTTCATCCAAAAGAAATTCAACGCCTGCTTCTGAATCTGGAAGGAACCCCGCAGGAAGCCCTGGTTAGCAGAATTGCGTTGCGCTCCATGCAAAAAGCCAGATATTCTTCGGTGCAGGGAGAGCATTTCGGCCTTTCGACCCGATACTATACACATTTTACCTCGCCAATCCGGCGTTATCCGGATCTGATGATCCACAGGATCATCAAGCAGTCTCTGAGCGGGAAACTCGATGAAGAAAGTATACAGATACTGGATCTGACACTGCCGGAGATTGCATCACAGTGCTCAAAGACAGAGCGTAATGCCATGGAGGCAGAACGGGAAGTCATACGCCTGATGAAAGCAAAATATATGGAAGATCATCTGGGAGAAACTTTTGAGGGCGTCATCTCAGGGGTAGCATCTTTTGGCATGTTTGTGGAGCTTGAGAATACTCTGGAAGGCCTTATACCTATGCAGGCTATGCTTGATGACTATTACATTTGTGATGAGAAGAATTATCAGCTGATTGGGGAAGAAACCGGACGTGTCTTTTCCTTAGGAGAGAAAGTCACAATTGTCGTCACCGGTGTAAACCGGCAGATGAAACAGATTGATTTTATGCTGGAAGAATTCCTTTCCTATGATATACTTGACATAGGTCAGGAAGAGGAGGAGGCAATGGAACTCCTCCTGAAAAGCTATGAAAACAAATAGAAAGGTGATACAATGTCAGAAGGTATTAAACTGATTGCCAATAATAAAAAAGCCTATCATGATTACTTCATTGATGAAAAATTCGAGGCGGGTATTGAGCTGGTGGGAACAGAAGTAAAGTCCTTGCGCATGGGCAAATGCAGCATCAAAGAATCCTTTGTCAGCATCACGAATGGAGAAGTCTTTATCCAGCATATGCATATCAGCCCCTATGAAAAAGGGAACATCTTTAACCGCGATCCGCTTCGTACACGCAAACTTCTCCTGCATCGGTCCGAGATTAATAAACTGGCTGGTCAGGTCAAGATGAAGGGATATACGATCATGCCGCTTCGGGTTTATATGAAAAAGAGCCTTGTAAAGGTGGAGATCGGTCTTGCTCGAGGTAAGAAGAATTATGATAAGCGCCATGATATTGCCAAGAAAGATGCCAGACGGGAGGCACAAAGAGAATTCAAAGTGAGAAATCTCGGTTGACATTTCCGTCGGATTTCGATATCATATATTTTACTTACGGGCTTGTACTGGTTTCGACGGGGACTTTGAACGTAGAGCAGCCATCCGTGGACTCCGGGACCACGAAAAAACCTGGAACTAAACATAAACGCTGAAGATAATTTAGCATTCGCTGCCTAGTTGCGGCTGTCGGCCTCAGATCATTCGCAGTCTGAGAATCCGGCATCAAAAAATGCGGAACACTCACGGGCCTAAGCTTTGCAGTTCGTGAAGTAATATGAAGCTACTAAAGTGTACAGTTTGTCTTTAGACGGTACATGGAGGGAATGTCAAAATAGAGACTGTGATGGGAGATACTGTACCGGAAGAGTTTTCGGACGCGGGTTCGATTCCCGCCAGGTCCACTATAAAGGATATCGGCTTATCAGGCTGATATCCTTTTTTTGAGGGGTTCAGAAATATTGTATTTATGAATTAAATATGATAGTATGATAACTGGAAACCGTGTTACAGGGCGGTTGCTCTTGTAATGGAATCATGGCATACCAGTACGATATATACAAGGATAATATAAAGGAGCAGGGTATGAG
>CACZNZ010000579.1 GCA_902782625.1 uncultured Lachnospiraceae bacterium
GCTTCAGCCCTGGACTACGCGACAGATGCGAAACTCAGGGCAGCCATCCGAGGCCTGCCCTCACACCCTACGGTCTTTGTCGTATCACAGCGGGCTAGTTCAGTGCGGTTTGCCGACCATATCATCGTCCTCGATAACGGAAAGATCGTCGGTCAGGGAAGTCATGAAAGTTTGTTGCATTCCTGCAGCGTCTATCAGGAAATCTACGCGTCTCAATACAGAATGGAGGGAGCCTGAAAATGAACAGTGATGTTTCTCGTAAAGATGTCTTAAAAAAGCTATGGCACATGTTGTCCGGCTCTCATTTTCCCGTTATTTTCTCCCTTCTTCTTGCAGTTATTTCCACAGCAGGAACACTGTATATGCCCATTCTGATCGGCAGAGCCATCGACCTGATCCTAGGAGAAGGGAGAGTGGATTTTGCCAGAATGATTCCTTTGCTAAAACAGGGCGCTGCAATCATCATTGTAACAGCAGCCTCCCAGTGGCTCATGAATCTGTGCAATAATAAAATCGCATACCATCTGGCAAGAGATCTACGCAATGAAGCAATGGCCCATATCGGAAAGCTTCCGCTTTCTTATATCGACAGTCATTCTCACGGAGATACGGTCAGCAGAATTATCACGGATGTCGATCAGATTGCCGACGGGCTCCTGATGGGATTTACCCAGTTTTTTACGGGCGTTCTTACCATCATCGCCACGCTGGCCTTCATCTTCTCGATCCATCCGGGCATCGCTCTGCTTGTCATCTGTCTTAGTCCGCTTTCTCTTCTGGTTGCGCGCTTTATCTCTTCCAGAACCTACACCATGTTCCAGAAACAGTCTGAAACAAGAGGAGAGCAGACGGCACTGATTGAAGAACTGATGGAAGGACAAAAGGTCGTAAAAGCTTTTGGATACGAAGAGACCGCCAAAATTCGCTTTGCCAATGTAAATGAAAGACTGGCAGGACATTCTTTACGGGCAATCTTTTATTCCTCCCTGACCAACCCCTGCACCCGGTTTGTCAACAGTATCGTCTATGCCGGTGTTGCTCTTTCCGGTGCCATGGTCGTAATCTCAGGAGGGCTCACCGTCGGATCGCTCACTTGCCTGCTAAGCTATGCGACCCAATACACCAAACCGTTTAACGAAATCTCCGGCGTGATTACCGAATTGCAAAATTCCATCGCCTGCACTGGTCGTGTCATGGAACTGATTGAAGAAGAACCTGAAAAAGAAAGTGGTTTTGAGGAAATCTCTCAAACAGAAGGAAATGTAACATTTTCCCATATCAATTTTTCCTATATCCCCGAAAAACCTTTGATTGAAGATCTGAACCTTGCCATTACCTCCGGCCAAAGGGTTGCGATCGTCGGCCCGACAGGGAGCGGCAAGACGACCCTGATCAATCTGCTGATGCGGTTTTACGAGATCGATGGCGGCAAAATCTCTCTTGACGGAAGAGATATCCGCAGTCTGACACGAAAGAGTCTGCGCAGTATGTTCGGCATGGTACTCCAGGAGACATGGTTGAAAACCGGTACCGTACGTGACAATATTACCATGGGAAGAGATGGGTTTTCGGAAGAAGAAATCATCGCCGCCGCAAAAAGATCACGTGCCTATGATTTTATCCGAAGAATGCCAAATGGTCTGGATACCCGTGTATCTGAGGAGAGTACGACCATGAGCCAAGGGCAGAAACAGCTCCTCTGTATCACTAGAATCATGCTCGACCTTCCGCCGCTGCTGATCCTTGACGAGGCAACTTCCTCGATTGATACGAGAACCGAAATGCTGATCCAGCAAGCATTTTCAGATATGATGAAAGGGCGGACCAGTTTTATCGTCGCGCACCGTCTGTCTACGATCGAGAACGCTGACGTCATCCTCGTACTAAAAGACGGCCATGTGATCGAACAGGGAACCCACCAGTCTCTGCTGAGTTCCGGAGGCTTTTATGCCAGCCTGTACGCGTCACAATTTGCTGTATAAAACCACCCAAAAAGGTATGAGGATAATTGCCAATGGTTGAGGTAAATATTCCTAATCTGCAATATCAGTTTTCGGTATACTGTAAACAGGAAAATATTACATTGTTTAGGGGGAATCTATATGGCAGTTTATTCTTGCAGTATATGTGGTTATATTTATGATGAAGAAAAAGAGGGCAAGCCATTATTCGAACTGGATGCCTGCCCCGTATGTAAACAGCCGATCTCCAAGTTCACCTTGGTATCCGGCGATGAACCGAAAAAAGAAGTGCAGGCAGCTCCCAAGAAAACTTTCGAAGGAGATCTTGCCTATGATCCTGCCTTTGTCAGGGAAGATCCTTCCTGCCGTTACATGAGCGAGATTCATGAGATCGCAGTATCTGGCCACATGATTCATGCAGCCATGGGTACCCAGATGCCGCTTCCTAGTTGGGATGACATTTTATTCCTTGGTGCACAGCTCAATCCGGCTCCCTTAAATGACGGAGATCCGGTAGACCTTTCCACCGTCATCGGAAAGCATGCCCAAAAACCAATGGTTCTCCAGGGGCCGGTCTTTATATCCCACATGTCTTTCGGCGCTTTGTCAGAAGAAATAAAGACAGCGCTCGCCATGGGCAGTGCGATGGCTAAGACCGCCATGTGTTCTGGAGAAGGCGGCATCCTTCCCGCAGAAAGAGAAAATTCCTATAAGTATATCTTTGAATATATTCCAAATAAATACAGTGTTACCGACGAGAATCTTCGTGCTGCAGACGCCATAGAGATCAAGATCGGACAGGGCACCAAACCCGGCATGGGCGGACATCTCCCGGGCGAGAAGGTAACAGAGCAAATTGCAAAACTGCGCAACCGCAATCC
>CACZNZ010000580.1 GCA_902782625.1 uncultured Lachnospiraceae bacterium
TACCCCCTATTCTCTGACGGAGAGATAGCGATAACTCTCTCCGGCGTCTCCTGTTTCCTTGGCTGTCATCAGGTCTTCAAAGACAGATGTCAGGCTTTCCACCGTGACATCTCTTCCGCCGAGACCGTAACAATAGTTGATGGAAACGGGGCTGTGACCCTTCACATACAGTGCACTGCGTACCTCTGCACCGAGAGGACCGCAGTTCGTATTGAAATCTTCACACCGGTCCATGATGGCAAGATATTGTACATTTTTCAGGCTTTCGGCAATTTCTTCTGCCGGGAACGGGCGGAATACCCGAAGTTTCAGGATTCCTGCCTTAATTCCCTTCTCTCTTAAACGATCCACGACGTCCTTAGCGGTTCCGGCTGCAGAACCGATGATCACCATGGCAAATTCTGCGTCTTCGAGACGGTATTCTTCAAAGAATCCGTACTCTCTTCCGGAGATCTCGGCAAATTCTTTTGCGACATCCAGGATAACCTGTTTCGCGTTGCGAAGGCCCTGCATCTGTGCACGGCGGGCTTCCATGACATAATTGGTCACCGCATAGGGGCCGTAAGCGACCGATTCATCATCTTTCAGCAGATAATGATCCGGCTCATATTCTCCGACAAAGTTTTTTGCCACATCGTCTTCGAGAAGCTCGATATTCTCAACAGCGTGGCTTGTGATAAATCCATCCTGACAGATCATGATCGGCAGCATAACATCTTTGTGTTCTGCAATACGGTACGCCTGAACCATGTTGTCATACGCTTCCTGGTTGTTCTCTGCAAACAGCTGGATCCATCCGGTGTTCCTTGCTCCCATGGCGTCGGAATGGTCACAGTTGATATTGATCGGACCAGAAAGCGCACGGCATACCAGTGCCACGCAGATAGGCAGACGATCAGAAGCCGCGACATTTAATACTTCCCACATCAGTGCGAGCCCTGCGGAAGATGTTGCCGTGATCGTTCTAGCCCCTGCTGCTTCCGAGCCGATACAGGCACTCATGGCACTGTGCTCGCTCTCTACCGGGATAAATTCTGTATCAACCTTTCCATTTGCCACAAATGTGGTGAAATACTGAGGAATCTCTGTGGAAGGGGTAATCGGATAAGCTGCCATAACATCCGGATTGATCTGTCTCATCGCAATAGCGACTGCTTCATTGCCGGATAAACGATCTTTGATAGCCATTAGTGTACCCCCTTAAACATAACGATCGCATCGAAAGGACAGGCTTTCTCGCAAATGCCGCATCCTTTGCAGTGATCAAGGTCAAATTCCAGTCTTTTCCCGTTCTCGACAGGGATTGCACTGTCCGGACATACCGGTGCGCAAAGAAGACATTGTTTACATTTTTCTCTGATAAACTTCGGTGTATCGACGCGCCATTCTCCTGTGGCGAATTCTGCTGCCGTATTGCTTCCTACGATCATGCAGCCAAGTGTCAGATCCTGCCACTTGACGTCTAACCCGAGTTTACTGATATCTGAAGCCATCAGCGTACCTCCTGTAAAGCGAGGGAAAGTGCCATCATATTCCCTTCGATCACCTCCGGCTTGGAGGCAAATTTGTGTGCATAGGACTTACGCATCTCAGCAAGAAATACATTGTCCTCCATAATTCCGGTTACTTTTACCACGGATGCGAGCATCGGTGTGTTCGGGAAATAGTTTCCGAGCGTTCCGATGGATATTTTCCGGGCATCGATTGTATAGATACGCCCCTGATATCCGTTCAAATGCGGCATCAGATCTTCTTTAGGGCGGTTCGTGTTGATGATGATCGCTCCTTCCTCTTTCAGTCCTGCCGTTACGTCTACAGAATCAAGAAGGGTCTCATCTACGACTACGACATAGTCGGGTTCATAAATATTGGAATGCACCCGGATTTGTCCTGTGCTCAGCCGGTTATAGGCTGTAATAGGAGCGCCCATCCGCTCCGGACCATACTCAGGAAAGCCCTGTACATGCATGCCGGTAGAAAATGCCACGTCAGCCAGAAGAAGGGCTGCGGTCTTTGCACCCTGGCCCCCTCGTCCGTGCCATCTTATTTCTATCAAATCTTTCATTATCCTATTCCTCCATCTTTTCTACCCTTTCACAGGAAGATAACATTCCAAGTATATCACTGTTTTCTACCTTTGTGAAGTTATAATTTTACATAATTATTGACCTGTTCCTTCATTTCGTGTATATTAGATAGCATAGCAAAAAATTATATGTTAGAGAGGATATTTAGTATGAAAGCATTTGTAGACACAATTACCAACATTAACGGTGTCGTAAATGGTCTTGTCTGGGGCTGGCCGGCTCTGATCCTGCTTGGATTTGTCGGCATACTTATGACATCACTCACCGGCTTCTTCCAGCTGACCCATTTCCGTCATTGGATGAAGAACACCATTGGTGCAATTTTCGGTGACCGTCACGTCACAAGCCATACCGCTGACCACTCCATCTCCCAGTTCCAGTCCTTATGTACTGCACTGGCAGCTACCGTGGGAACCGGTAATATCGTCGGTGTAGCCGGCGCGATTGCAACAGGCGGACCCGGTGCCGTGTTCTGGATGTGGCTCATCGCCTTCTTCGGCATGATGACCAACTATTCCGAGAACGTGCTCGGTATCTTATATAGAAGGAAAAATTCCAAAGGCGCATGGGCCGGCGGTGCAATGTACTACTTAAAAGACGGTCTCGGATCCAAACCGGGCTGCAAGACAATCGGTACCGTACTTGCTCTGTTATTCTCCTGCTTCTGCCTTCTGGCATCCTTTGGTATCGGTAACATGAGCCAGGTTAACAGTATGGTAACGAATGTAAACACTGCTTTCGGTATTCCGAAGATTGCGACAGGTATCTTCCTCTTTATCGCTGTTTCCCTCGTTATCATCGGCGGATTAAAGCGTATCGCTTCTATTACAGAAAAGATCGTTCCATTTATGGTTATTGCGTATCTGATCGGTACATTTGTCATCATCGGCATGCATATCAGCGTAATTCCTGCTGTATTTGTCTCTATCTTTAAGGGTGCTTTCGCACTGAAATCCGTTGGCGGCGGTATCGTCGGCTCCGGCATTGCCCTGGCTATGCAGATGGGTATGAA
>CACZNZ010000581.1 GCA_902782625.1 uncultured Lachnospiraceae bacterium
GCATGATGGAATATGCAGATAACAGTTTGGCTGCAAATGACTTTTATGCAGGAAGAATACTGTTTGAAAGTTACGACCATCTAACTCCTTTACATGCTGCTCAGTCTCATTTTTGGCAGTATTTGTCTCATGTGGTTTTATATAAATACATGTATACGCGTTGGGCGAAAGAAGATGGAACGCAACTAACTTACAATAATATTAACGAACACTGGTTTTATGGCCAGGGGCGTATTCGTAATTGGCTTGAAGGCATGTATTGGTCTTTCAAGTGCACAGCAATAAAACAAGAAAACGGCACATATGACTATACTTATACTCAGTTTTTATTTTCCATACAAAAATTACGAGACAGAGGTATTGGTGCTGCAACGTATGTGATGAGTAATCCTGCAGCAGTGCGAGGAATACTCAGATTCTATATGGATGAATTGAAGAAAAAGGATATTAACCCTGAAGCGTCAGTTTTCGACAAACATTTTGAGTACCGCACAGATAAATGCATCCAGTTGATTAACAAACTTGGAGGTTTGGTGGATATAGGTGCATATTCCGAGGACGATTTCTATAGCTTTCTTAATGATAACCGAGAATACATAAAGAGTGTCGGCGACAGAAAAAAAGAGAAAAAGGAACGTGAAGAGCAGCTGTCAGCAATGGGGATTGTTTCGGTGAAAAAAAAGAAACACAAAAAGAACAAAAAACATAGGAGATAAGTTTTATGGCTGAAAAAAAGGATTTTTTACAAGGTAAGACTCCGATAAAATTTATCGACCTCTTTGCTGGTGCTGGTGGTATCAGTGAGGGTTTTCTGCAAGCTTATACTGACGACAAATATTTCCAATTTGTTTTGGCAAGTGATATCAACAGTAATTGCGAACTAACTCATCGTGTAAGGTATAATTATCAGTTGGGGCTGGATACAGAGTTTGTCACGGAGGATGTTATGTCAGAAACATTTCTCTCGCATCTTATTCAGAAAATTGGCAATCAAGAGATTGATGTTGTTACAGGGGGACCGAGTTGTCAGTCGTTCAGTTTAGGAGGCAGGCGCAAAAAATACGACAAAAGAGATAATCTTTTTATGCATTATTTGAAGGTAATTCGCAAGCTTCGTCCGAAATATTTCGTAATGGAAAATGTTTCTGGTATACTGACAAAAGATAAGGGTAAATTCAAGGATGCTGTGATGACGGAAATCAGATCCATCATCGATGACAAAGAAGTTCCCAGACTTCTGGATTTTTTGGAAAAAACACATATGAAATCCGAGTTCATCCATTCGTGCATAATCGCAAAAGTCAAAATGGAATTGGCCGATGACTCTCAAGAAGAACAATATAGAAACGATTTTATCCAACTAATTGAATCTCAGTATAAATCATTAACAAAACAAATAGCATATCGTACCAGTAAAAGTGATAGAAATGTTAATACCATCCGACATGGTTTAATTTTATTAAGAAGGACAAAGGAGCGCGAAGAAATAATTAATGCTATTATTCAAGAAAAAACAGAGGCATATATTGACAACGACTTTTTTGTAAAGGCCATAGATAAATTTATCGAATTTATTGATGACGAGGCCATTATAAAGAATATTCGAGAGGCTTTTGGCCGGATTGAAGACTTCGAGGATTATCAAGAGGATGTTTCTGAATTAGTAGATATGATAGGCCTGTTTCCTCTTTCGCTAGATGAATGTTTTACTTTAATCAAAGAATATTCAGAAGATAATGTGGAGAACAAACTCAATGATTTAACTAAAGATATTCGGTTATATCAAATAGGAGCGCCTATCGTTGTGAATGCATCGGATTACGGTGTCCCTCAGAATAGAGAACGCGTACTCTTCATTGGATGTAGAAAAGACCAGAATTTAATTGACAGTATTCCTGCAACGCTCAGCACAAAAGACAAAGTAACGGTATACGAAGCTATAGCTGATTTGGATATTATTAACAACGGTGAGGAAAAAACAGAATATGAGGATGTTGAAATTAATGATTCATATCTTGACCTAATGAAACATCGCAAGGCCGATAGTTCTATTTGCAAAGGCAAATGTAAGACATTATATTCTGATTGGTGTCGAAATGGAAGACTTGGATTCAGATTCAATTTTGAAAAAGCTCCGTTCTATGTGAAAAGTCAAGAAGATCTTGATGCTGGAAATATTATTGATGGATATCATCTTTTTAATCATCAAACCAGTCAACAAAACAATGAGGTAAAAAACAGATTAGAGATAATTGTAAAACACGGTGAATACAATGATGCGTGTAAAGCCGAATTGAGAGAAAAGGGGGTTGTGTCAAATAAACGCAACTATACAGTGCTTAATCCAAAGGGACAATCTCCAACAGTGGTCACCATGCCAGATGATTTTATACACTATTCCGCATGTCGTTCTATGACAGTTAGGGAAATGGCCCGATTACAATCTTTTGATGACTCATTTGTTTTTCAAGGCAAACGAACCACTGGAGGTGAAATGAGAAAGAAAGATATTCCTCAATATACCCTGGTAGGTAATGCCGTGCCCCCTCTAATGGCAAAAGCAATAGGTGATGTAATATTAAAAGCAATTCGTTAATGAGAGACTTAACAGAGATCGAGATTCAAAATGA
>CACZNZ010000582.1 GCA_902782625.1 uncultured Lachnospiraceae bacterium
AAAAACATCTGGCCCTATGTAATTGCAGTTTTAGTTATCATTGCGCTGGTAATTTACATTCCTCAGCTTGCATTATGGCTGCCGTCAATTATGGTGTAAAACCCATTGCTGAAACATAATTGATATTTCTGTTGTAAGAAAGTACTGCCCATATCCTTGGTTTATATGAACCAGGGCTATGGGTGTTTCCATAAACTACCCATATGGGTGAGGGAATAGCCAGTTCAAATACAGTAAAATAAATAATGGTAATAATATTTTGTACCGAAAGGAGAAGAAACATGAGAAAAATAGTAGCTCTTATTCTTGCATTAACTATGGTAGCAGGGATGAGCATGATGGTTCATGCAGAGCCTGCACAAGATGCAACTGTATTGAAAATGGCAATATCCAATGCAGATACCTATCTGATGAATACGTTTGCAGAAAAACTGGAAGCGGCTACAAATGGCGCATATACAGTGGAAATGATCGACATGTCATCTCTGAACGGTTCTGCGGATGCGCTTGCAATGTGCAAGAACGGAACGATTGATTTCTATTTTAATTCAGCTGCACAGACCCCTGCTGACTTTCCGGCATCCGATGTTGTACAGATTCCGTTTTTTATCGGATCCCCCGAAAAAGTTGAAGCTGTGGAATGGGGACTTTATGAAGCAGGGTTGTATGAGGAATATGATGAGGATATAGTTCCTCTGATTTTCGCTGCAACAGATGCACAGCTTCTGTCTTTTGCAAACAAGAAAGTTGAGACCATTGATGATTTCAAGGGACTGAAGATGAGGGCGGCTTCTGGTATCACAGTAGATATGCTGAAAGCATTTGGATCTGAGGTTGTTACCATGGGGTTTGGCGAAGTGTATGAGTCTCTTCGTCAGGGCATCATCGACGGTGTGCAGACCTCACCGGTTATGATGGCTCCTAACAGTATGTATGAAGTTCTGAAATATACCATGGATTACCCGGTATTCTATGGATCTCTGATTCTGGTTATGAATCTGGATAGATTTGAAAGTCTTGATGAAGAGATGCAGGAAGCATTCCGTACTGCCTGCGCAGAACAGGAAGCAGAAGTAATGGCGAATGTACAGGCCAACTTTGAGAAGAATGTTGCAACTCTGATCGAAGGAGGCGATGAACTTTATGTACCGGGCGACGAACTGGTGGATGCTATGAAGGCATTCACACCAGATCTGATCCAGATTTATATTAATAATGTAAAAGCAGCCGGTATTGATGGTGAAGCCATTATCGAAAAGGTACAGGAAATCATTGCGGAATAACAGATACTATTCATGAAATCATAAAGTGCTGTGCTGTCGGTTAAGACGGTACAGCACTTTCAAATAAGAATGAATAGGGGATAATAATATGGTTTTCAGAAAAATCGACAATGTATTTAACAAAATAAGTACAGGTTTGGCATGGGTATCAGGATGTCTGATTTTCTGCATGTCGGCGATTATTTTTGTTGCTGTCATTGCCAGGTATTTTTTTAACAGTCCGATTACCGGAGTGGAAGAGATGATCCAGATCGGACTATGTATGTATGTGTATACAGCTTTGGGATATGCCGTCCGGCATGAAAAAATGGTTTCTGTTCCGGTGATTACCGAAAAACTAGATCATCGGGCAGAATATATTATCAAAGGAATCGGTAATATCCTGTGCGCAGTAATTGGATTTCTGGTGATGTATGAACTGACTATTCCCATGTTTAAAAAACTGGGAAATACCGCAAGGCACGCAACGTCCTTGCTCCATTTTCCGGAAGGTATTATTTATCTGGTTGTTACAATTTGCTATATCCTGATTTCACTGGAGTTTATCTTAAAAGGAATCAATCAGTTCATCCTTTCCGCTGATCCGAATATGGGAAAAAAGCGGAAAGAATCACAGCCTGCAGAAAGTGAGGTAAATTAAATGTCAGGAACAACTGCCGGTTTGATCGGCCTTGCTATTATGCTGGTTTTGATGTTTGCAAATGTGAACCTTGCTTTTACCTTTATGATCTCCGGGTTCTTGGGCGTGTCTCTAATGATGGGACTGAAAGGAGCTCTGTCATTTCTGCAGACGATCCCAGTCAATGCAGCCATGATCTATTCACTGTCTGTGATTCCCCTTTTTATGTTGATGGGAGATGTGGCTGTGGATGGCAGACTGACCACCGATGCTTACGGAACCGCCCGAAGTTTTCTGGGGAGGATCCATGGCGGATTGGCTATAACCAGTACAACCGCTTCTGCCATCTTTGGCGCGATCTGCGGATCCGGACAGGCAACAGCCATGGTTATGAGTCAGATTGCTTGGCCTGAAATGAAAAAATACGGATATAACAAGCAGATGGGACTGGCTTCTATTGCGGCAGCAGGTCCGTTGGCAATCCTGATTCCGCCTAGTACTCCGCTTATCACTTACGGAATTCTGTCTGAAACATCTGTGGGCAAGCTGTTTATGGCAGGATGGATTCCGGGAATTATCCTTACGGTTGCGTTGTGTATGACCACCTATGTTATGTGCCGGATTGATCCGAAGAAGGCGCCGTTGGCGGACAAGATGACATGGAAAGAGAAAATGAAATCTCTTGTGGGAGCATGGC
>CACZNZ010000583.1 GCA_902782625.1 uncultured Lachnospiraceae bacterium
ACTGATGCAGGGGCAAGGATAGCCAACATGGTATATGAGCGTCATAAGCTTCTGACTACCATCCTCGAAAAACTCGGAGTATCTGCGGATGTTGCTGAACAGGATGCCTGCAAGATGGAACACATTATCAGTCACGAAACATTTGACGCGATCAAGAAGTATTTCCAGGATCATATGGACGTATAGCATTTGATGATAAAAGGCTGTCGCATTATTGCGGCAGCCTTATTTTCGTCTTATTGGATATTACACCTGATCCCTTCCGCAAGGGCCTTCATCTCTCTGGCATTGTCAAGCACTGCATCAGTGATCTTGACGCCGCCAAGCATTCTGGCAAGTTCAAGGACAGATTCTTCTTCCGTAAGCTGCCGGATTGAGCTGATGGTCGAGGTCTCGTCACTTGTCTTTTCGATAAGAAAGTGGGAGTCAGCCATCGCAGCAATCTGCGGCAGATGCGTGATGGCGATCACCTGTCTGTCAGCAGCGATCAGACGGAGCCTCTCCGATACCTTTTGTGCTGTCCTGCCGGAGATACCGGCATCGATTTCGTCAAAGATCAGAGTGTCAATCTGTTCAGCGTCGGCAAGAACAGATTTGATAGCGAGCATGATTCTCGACAACTCTCCGCCGGATGCGATCTCGTGAAGCGGCGCTGGAGGATTGCCGGGATTGAGTGATACCATAAAACATGCCCGGTCATTGCCTTTTGCACTGTAATGCTCTGTTTTCTCTAGCTGGATGTCAAAGACAACCTGGTGGAAATTAAGCGAGGCAAGTGCCTGCCGTATCTTTTCACAAAGTGGCGTGATCACATCTTTTCGCAGAAGGCTTAAGGCTTTGGCAGCCTCTTCAAGTTCTTTTTGTGCTTTGTCATAGGCAGCTTCAAGGCCTGTCACATAAGCTTCGAGATTCTCAAGGTCATGAAGTCTCTTTGCACGTTCCTGTCTGCCTGCCAGAATCTTCTCGATTGAATCGCCGTATTTGGATTTGAGATGATTGATGAGATTCAATCTCTCTTCTGTCTCAAAAAATGTCTCCTCGTCAAACTCCATCTCGTGCATATAAGCATGAAGATCTCTGCAGTAATCCAGAATCAGTGCCTCAAGATCAGCCAGCTGATCCGTAAGAGTCTGTGCCGATTCGTCAAGATTGCTTACCGACATCATACGAGACAGAGATTTTCCGATCAGGGTGGAGGCGCTCATAGGATCTTCGGAGAGCATCTCGTAAATGCTGCCGCAATCTTCGAGGATATCTCTGGCATGAGAGATCTTCCGATAGAGAAGCTCGAGTTCCTCGTCCTCTCCGGGAACGAGGGCAGCCTCATCAATCTCCTGGATCTCATAGCGCAAAAACTCCATCTCACGAATCTTGCGGTCTTCATCGATACGGTTTTCTTCGAGTTCTTTTTGACATCGTTGTCTGGTTTCATAAGCTGCCGCAGTTTTCTGAAGCGCTCCTGCGATCGGTTCCTGCCCGTAATGGTCAAGAATCTTCAGATGATTTTCAGGATGGAGCAGCAGCTGATTATCATGCTGACCGCTTAGATCAAGAAGCATGGGAGCCAGTTCTCTTAAGCGGTTCAGTGTGATGGTACTGTCATTGATCTTGTTGATCACGCGGCTATTCGTGATCCTGCGGCTGATGATGAGTTCTCCGTCCTCGAACGGAATCTCGTATTCTTCCATCTTTTTTTCAATCTCAGGATTGGAAGTTTCAAAGATCAGTTCGATCAGCGCACTCTCCTGTCCGGTACGGATCATCGATTTCGGAATCTTGGCGCCAAGAGCCGCCTGGATGGAACCGATGAGTATGGATTTCCCCGCACCTGTCTCTCCGGTCAGGATGTTCAGGTGTTTCGTAAAATCCACATCCGCTTCTTCTATCAATGCCAGATTTTTTACATGAAGATTGATCAGCATGTATGATCTCCTTAATTTAACGGGATTCTCTCAAAAGCGAATACATTTTTTCCATGACAGCAGGAATCTGCTGGGTGGTCTTGATTACACACATGATGGTATCATCCCCTGCAATGCAGCCGACGATTCCCTGAATCCGAATGGAATCAATGGCAGCAGCACAGGCCATTGCCATGCCGGGTACTGTCCTGACCACCAGGATATTTTCTGCACTTTCCATATGGACGATTCCTTCTGAGAGAACTCTTTTATATTTACTGGATACATGAAGATTGTCATTCTGTATCGATGTGTATTTCTGCTTTCCGTTCTCTCCCATCACCTTGGTGAGCTTTAAGTCTCTGATATCTCTGGAAATGGTACCCTGTGTTGTCGAAAAACCTGCTTTTTGCAGACGTTTCGTCAGATCGTCTTGTGTTTCAATGTCGTATTCCCTGATGAGTTCTAATATTTTTTCCTGTCGTTTCCCTTTCATGTTTCTCCCTCAGTTTGGCTAAAGTAATTTTTCTTTTAATATATCAACGAAGCTTACTTCATGCATTTTGACAAATGGTGTATACTTGTCGGATTTATATACTTTGACATAATCCGTCTGATCCATCAGGAAGCCCTCTCTTCCGTCAAAACATAGCATGGCCTGTGCGTTTGGATTTTTCATCGACTCCACTTCGATCAGGATCTGATCATCTGTGGATAAGACAATCGGTCTGGCTGTCAGCGAATGAGAGCAGATCGGTGTCAGGACAAAATTCCTGCAGGTCGGATTGATGATCGGTCCCCCTGCCGAAAGATTGTACCCTGTCGATCCGGTTGGCGTACATACGATGATACCGTCTCCGTGATAGCTGTCGATCTGATACCCGTTGATGCTTACATTCAGATTGATTGGTCCATAGGTTCCTACGCGGTTGATATTCACATCGTTGAGTGCATGGAACGAACGGACGATTTTATCTTCATGATAGACATCGGCACGGATCATCAGACGTTTTTCTACCTGATAATGATCATTAAGAAGATGTTCAATGACAAATCCAAAATCAGACAGCTTGATATCCGCAAGAAATCCAAGCGTACCGAGATTTACGCCGAGCAGTGGAATGGTATTGTCCTCGAGGCGTCTTACTGCATCAAGGATCGTGCCGTCTCCTCCTACGACAAGAATGCACTCCGTCTCTTCCGGAACAGGAATGGGCGAGTCTTTGTCTTCGTCATACTGATCATAAACACCGCATTCGGCACCGTGGGACAGGATCAGTTGACGAATCTGCTCTGTAATCTCAAGGTTGCTGTCTTTTCTTTTGTTGGCTATGATATGAAAATGCTTCATTTGATACTCCAATATAGTCAGGTACACTTATGTGCACTAGAAATGATATCTCTGATCCAGTCATCACCCGGAATCCTGGGATGATCCGATGGTATAAACTGTGCGAGATATTCAATGTTCCCCTCCTGTCCTCTGACAGGAGAGTAAGTAAGATGCCTGCTATCGAGTCCGATAGAGGCTGCATATTCCATGATTTTTCTGATGACTGACAGATGAATCTTTCTGTCTTTGACAACGCCTTTTTTCCCGACATTACCTTTGCCGGCTTCAAACTGTGGTTTGATCAGGCAGATGATACAGCCATCATTTTTCAGACACTGCTTTACAGGGTATAATACTTGTGTAAGCGAAATAAACGATACATCAATTGCTGCAAGGGATACTTTTTCTCCAAGCATCTGCGGCGTAACGTAACGTATGTTTGTCTGCTCCATAGAGATAACACGGTGATCCCGACGCAGACTTTCATGAAGCTGTTCGCTTCCAGAATCGATTGCAAATACTTTAACGGCACCACGTCGGAGCATGCAGTCTGTAAAACCTCCGGTTGATGCACCGACGTCCATACAGACCTTTCCTTGCGGATCAGCCGAAAATTCCTCTAATGCCTTTTCCAGCTTTAATCCGCCTTTTCCTACATATGGATACAAGTCGCCGGTTATCGTAAGCCGACAGTCGTCTTCTACCTTCATGGACGCCTTTTTTGCAGGAATCCCGTCGATAGTGACGAGTCCTGCTTCAATCATCTCTCTGGCTTTGGTCCTCGAAGAGGCATATCCTTTTTGGTAAAGGTACAGATCCAGTCTCTCCATAGGCTCAGCTTTCTCTGGAAGCAAGTGCCAGTAGGAGTGAGCGAAGAAATGGCGCATGGTATCCGAGACTGTCGAACAATGCCAGAGCATCTTCCGTAAAGAAACGTACATCTTCACGGGACTGCTCTAGTCCTTTCCAGGAGACATATGTCATCTTCTCATTTTTTTCGTCGCTCCCTGTCGGTTTGCCAAGAACCTGGTCAGTGCTGGTGATGTCAAGGATGTCATCCTGAATCTGGAAGGCCATTCCGACTTTATAGGCAATTTCCTCTATGATTCTGCATTCATTTTTCTGGGCTCCGGCAAGGATCGCCCCGATCATCATCGAAGCCTCAATCAGTGCAGCTGTCTTGTTTTTATGAATATACATAAGGGTTTCTAATTCAATAGATGTGCCGGAACTTTCCACATCTTTGACCTGTCCGCCGATCATGCCAAAGATTCCGGGCTTGGCTGTCAGAATCTTCATGGCCTGTGCCTGTCTGTATACAGCTTCATCTTCACGGAAAGAAGAAGCCGCCACCTCGAAGGCATAGTTGAGTAAGGCATCTCCCGCAAGGATCGCCATATCCTCTCCAAAGACGATGTGTGCGGTAGGCTTTCCTCTACGCAGTTCGTCGTTATCAAGGGCAGGAAGATCATCGTGAATGAGAGAATAGGTATGGATCATCTCTATGGCTGCCATAAACGGCTCGATGATTGTCCGGTCCTCTCCTCCGAACATACGAAATGTCTCATCCATCAGCATGGGGCGCAGTCTTTTCCCCCCTGCGGACAAGGTATATTCCATGGCTTTTACAACTGTATCATTATATCCGTCGCCTTCCGGCAGATACCGGAAGATGATATTTTCTATCTCATTCGCCTTCGCTGCGATCTGTTCCTTCACTGATGGCATTGCGCAGATCCTCCTGTATGATAATCAGTTCTTTGTCGGTACGGTCCAATGCCTCATTACACTGGGTAAGAAGGCTCATGCCTTTTTTATAAATCTCCATGGATTCGGAAAGATTGAGATTAGCATTTTCAAGCTTTTCGATCATCTTTTCGAGATCCTGAAATGCTTCTTCTATGGAAAAATCTTTTTCATTCATGTTTCATCCTCTGTCGTAAAGAATTCTTTTTCAAGATGCGCAGGGGTCACGGTAGCTTTTCCGTCACGGAATGTCATGGTAAATGTACTGTCTGCATCGAGATCGTTGACGGATTGCACAGGCTCTCCGTTTGATTTTTGTACAAAGGCATATCCTCCCGTCAGGCGATTTTGCGGGGAAAGAGCACTCAGCTTTTGTGCAAGAACCGTGTACCGCTGCCGATAATCGGCCAGATATCGGTTTATACTCTCAAGCATCATCTGCTGAAGCTGCTGCAGTCTCATCCGCTTTTCCAAAAGTTTACGATCAGGACGCATACCCTCCATCTTATGCTGTAGTACCTGCAGTTCCTTCCTTTGTGCTTCGAGGCACCTTCTGGTACCGTTATAAAGCGATTCACCATAACCCATCAGATTCTGAAGGATTGACCGGATCTCCGGAATCGCCAGTTCACAGGCAGCAGAAGGAGTCGGAGCCCGAAGATCTGCGACAAAATCAGCGATCGTAGTATCGGTCTCATGCCCGGTGCCGGATATGATAGGCGTTTCCGCCTTGTAAACAGCGTTAATCACAGGCATCTCGTTAAAGGCCCACAGGTCTTCTATCGACCCGCCGCCTCTTCCAATGATGATGATATCCACACCGAAATGGTCGAAAAACCGTATACCAGAAGCAATCTCTAAGGATGCTCCTGCACCCTGTACCTTGGAAGGATACAGATATAACTGCACATAGGGATTGCGTCGTAAGGCAATGGTTCTGATATCTTCGATCGCTGCGCCGTTACCCGCAGTCACGATTCCAACTTTTTTAGGGAATCGCGGAATCGGCTTTTTCTTTGATACATCAAAAAACCCTTTTGCTTCCAGCTCTTTTTTCAGACGAAGATACTGGAGATAGTACTCTCCTTCTCCGGCCAGAGCAAGCTGTTTGACAATCAGCTGATAGGTCCCGCTTCTTTCATACAAAGAGATTTTTCCCCGTGCGATGACCTTCTGCCCGTCGCTCATACGGAAAGGTAACCCTCCCGGAGGGACGTCTGAGGCAAAAAGAGTGCAGCTGATGGCTGCTTTGTCATCTTTTAAGGTGAAATACATCTGTCCCGTACGGTAAACCTTTACATTGGACACTTCACCCATGATGGAAATGTGATGGAGTACCGTCTGGCTTTCCAGCAGTCGGCTGACATATTGATTGATCTGTGACACCGAGTATACCGGTGCACTTCTCCTGGATGGTTTTCTCATTTTTGTTTTTGGTTCAATACTCTCGTAAAAAAGACGGCGAAGAAATCAATCCCCGCCGTTTTGTCACCGGATGGCTGATTCGCTGTCTGATTCGGCCAGCTTCCCAAGAATTCCGTTTACGAATCTCGGAGCTTCTTCACTGCAGTAAATCTTACTCAGCTCCACTGCTTCATTGATCGCCACCTTCACCGGGATGTCCGTATCATACCGCATCTCAAACAACGCAAGACGCAGTATGGCCAGTTCACATTTCCCGATTCGGGGAAGGCGCCAGCCTTTGCTGGCTTCACTGATGGATTCATCAATCTCAGGAAGATGCTGCGTAATCTGTTCAAATCTTTTACTGATGTATTGACAGGAATCTTCTTCTGTATTCAGATAGATGAAAAAAAACAGCTCCATCTGTTCTTCAATTTCAGATGCTTCGTGATAATCCGAAAGAAACAGCAGTCTGAAGATGTTTTCTCTCAGTTTCCTTCTGCTAAGTAGTGCCATAAGCTCCCCTTATTCATCGATTGCAATACCGGCGATCTTGACATTCACTTCTGTGACATTCAGTCCGGTCATCGTCTCAATGGCATTCTTTACTTTCTCCTGCACATCTGTGGAAGTCTTTTTGATATTTACACCGTAATCAAGGACTAAGTTCAGTCTGATTACAACATTTTCCTCCTCAACAGAGACTTTCACGCCTTTAGAAAGCTTTTTCATGCCAAGTTTGGATACGATTTCGTTGGTTATGTTGCCTGCCATACGTGCGACTCCGTCTGTCTCTGTAGCAGCAAGGCCTGCGATTACAGCGATTACCTCTTCTGCAACCTGAACTTCACCGATATCTTCAATCTTATAATCTGTATATCTTTTGATGGTATCTTTATCCATAATTTTATCCTCCGATCATATGTACCATTATATCAAAACCGCAGACTTTTGCAACTGCCACTTTACACATAGACATTTCTTGGATGCTTTTCTACAGGGGACAGTCCTTCTTTCTCTAAAGCATCGATGATTTCCTGCTTATGATCGTGTCCGAAAGCCTCCATGGTAATGGTAAGTTCCACGGAACTGTTGCGGTTGACACTGACGAACTGGTTATGCTCGAGTTTTACAACATTACCCTGATGGTCAGCAATAATTCTGGAAACTTTATTGAGCTGTCCCGGCACATCCGGAAGATAGACAGAGACGGTAAAGATTCTGGATCGCTGAATCAGACCGTTTTGTACTACAGATGACAGCGTGATGATATCCATATTGCCGCCACTTAAGACAGAAACGATTTTTTTGTTTTCCGGAGGCATATGCTTTAATGCCGCTACGGTAAGCAGACCGGAATTCTCTACCAGAAGCTTATGGTTCTCCAGTACATCAAGAAATGCAACGATGAGCTCATCATCTTCGATTGTAAT
>CACZNZ010000584.1 GCA_902782625.1 uncultured Lachnospiraceae bacterium
ACTGACAATTCACGAAAACGTGAAAACGGAACGGAATGTATCTTATGCATGGAGTGTGTTAGGAACTGCCCGAAAGGCGCATTATGATTTTATGCTTCCAAGGGAGTAATGTAAGGAAAGGTAAACAGCGAGTGAGAACAAAGCAATGCTCTCGCTCGCTGTTTTGCTTCCTTTCAATCTGATTTAGGAGGTGTTTTTTTCCTTTATCTTACCGGAACATCTTCGTATTCATACTTCTCGGAAAGTAGCGGTTTCTTCCCCCGCTCCAGGTAATAGGCTTTTTCGATGGGGAGATTGAGGATGCTGTCGAGTGTCTTGTTGACACGTTTTGAGATATATGTAGCTGTATCGATATCCTGTCCGCCCAGATAGAGCTGCCGGTCGCAGTTGTTGATGATTGTTCTGGCACATGCCTGCCCATACAGAGACTCGAGCTGTGTTACGTCAAAATAGGAATCCCGGCTGGTTTTTTCCAGGATCTCCTCAAGAGGCCTGCCGGTGACGGAGGAGATGATATCAGCAGTTTCTTTGCGGATCTTTTTCAGATGATCCAGACGTTCCTCCAGTTCAAGAGGCTTCATGCCCGGCTTCAGGCTGTTGCCAAAGGCAGGGTCATGAATCATGATCCTGGAGCTGGGGAACATGATGCGTTCGTCCCCTGCCAGAAAAAGAATCGCTCCCATAGAGGATGCAGTACCTATACATACCGTTCTGATCGAGGCAGGGATGGGCAACAGTTATTTGCTTTATGTTAACCATGATTACCGGATACGAAAAGAAATAAGGAAGGTGTTGCGAGCCAATCTCAAATCGCAGATCACCACTGCCACGGGAATTCATGGAACAGGATGGCAGTGTGATCCACGGGGAAAGAGGGGCCTTAGAGAAAGACCCTCTGGTAAACAGCGGTCATCAGTGGCATGGTCAGGATACACAGGAATACGCTCATGATATTGATGGCCCCTGCCGTTGTGGAATCCTTTCCGTAGATGTCCGCAAGCTGGGTTACATTGACAGCAGTGGGAGCAGCAGAAGCCAGGAAGGATACGTAGAGGACACTGGCACCATCCTTCATCAGGTATGGGATGCCGGTAATTCTGAGCATAAAGATTGTTAAGATGGGTATGACGATCAGGCGGAGGAAGCAGACCAGCCAGGATCTTTTCCGGGTGAAGACCTCCGTGAGGTCAGAGGAGGCAATCAGGATACCGATCACGAACATGCTGACCGGGGCAATACATGCACCGGTCCGCTCAAGGGCCGTCGCCGGAATCATGGGCAGGCGGATGCCGGAAAAGAAGAAAATAAGACCAAGGATCATCGCGATGACATTAGGATTCGTGATGATCCTTTTTGGATTAACGGCTTCTTTTCCTCCCAGGATATAAGCACAGTGTGTCCAGAGCATGACCGTCTGGACACTCATGAAAGCACAGCAATAGAGCACATATTCTTTGCCCAGGATGGTTCCGATCAGGGGGACCAGAAGATTTCCGCAGTTGGAGTAGATTACGGAAGCCCTCTCAATCTCATTTAAGGGCATCAACTTCCCGAAAAAAAAGGTAAAGGCCAGAAAGAGTATGTGCATGAGCACGGAGGCCAGGACGGCCAGAAGAAAGCCAATCATCTTGTCAAAGGAAAAAGAGATCTGGAAGGCGTCAAATATAAGGGCAGGAGAGATGATGAAGAGAACCAGAGAAGCCAGCCGGGAACTGTCATCCTTCCGGAGGACCCGGAATTTCACACCCAGATACCCGAAGAGGATATAGAGGGCCATCACCAGGATTTGCTGCAGAAGCATGATGCTTAGATTCATAATAATACCTCCTTAAAATATGTTGGATAGAAATTCAGATATCCGAGGGCTTATTCTCTGGATTTTAAATTTCTATTGCTGTCGAATACTGCGAACATAAAGGGTGAATTGGACTCCAGGACAATGATATCATAGCCTAATAGCTCGCAGAGAGAGTGGGCCTGCCTGGTCAGGGCAGGGAAGCTGACTACGGCGAACTTCTCCTGATAATTTCTTGCCAGCATGATTGAATAGAAAATGTCTTCAAATGAGATGGGAATCTCCAGGATGGTGATATCTGTTATATTCTCTCTTAATACTTCTGCCGTCCCGCCACGGGACAGGATAATATCATAGGAACGTTTCTTCAACTGCTTTTTCGCGACGGCCAGTCCTTCCTCCAGGTTTCCGACGATACAGTCCGCATGGATATTACTATATCTTGATACTGCTTTCTCCACAAGGCTTACCAGTTCCCTGTAGGGCAGGATGGCCAGGATTTCCAGCTTGTTCATATAGATCATTTCCCTCCGTAATACTATACTTACTTCTCAATTCACCAATCTTTTATCCATTCTAATATGATTTTTTCTCCAGGCCAACGTAGCTAAGATACATAACTGTTTCATATACAGACATTTCGAAGATAGAAAAACAGGATAAATAATGACAAATCCGTATAATGATATTTAAAAAAGTGGAAATGTA
>CACZNZ010000585.1 GCA_902782625.1 uncultured Lachnospiraceae bacterium
TTCGCAGCAGAACAAGATGCAGACATCCTTTGCATACAGGAAACAAAAATGCAGGAGGGGCAGGCGGAAGTCCCACTGGAGGGCTACCATCAGTATTGGTACTCCGCTGAGAAAAAAGGGTATTCAGGCACCGCAGTATTCACGAAAGAAGAACCGATTTCCGTGCGAAAAGGTCTAGGTATCGAGGAACATGATAATGAGGGGAGAGCGCTGACCTTGGAATTTCCTGATTTTTATCTTGTCAATGTCTACGTTCCCAATGCACAGGATGGATTGAAACGAATCGATTACCGCATGAGTTGGGAAGATGCATTCCGTGCATATCTCAAAGAATTGGAGAAGATAAAACCTGTTATCACATGCGGTGATTTTAACGTGGCGCATCAGGAAATCGACCTGAAAAATCCTGGTCCAAACCGCGGTAATGCCGGCTTTTCTGATGAAGAACGCGGTAAGATGTCCGAGTTGCAAGACGCGGGATTCATCGATACTTGGAGATTTTTCTATCCTGATTTGGAAGGCGTCTATTCCTGGTGGAGTTACCGCTTCAACGCCAGAGCCAACAACGCCGGATGGCGTATCGATTATTTCCTCGTATCAGAATCGCTGAAAGATAAGCTGACAGGGGCGGAGATCCTCACCGACGTCTATGGCAGCGATCACTGCCCAGTCACTTTGGAAATAGACATCTAAATATTCATTGTCCAAACAAAAGCTGGAGGTTGAACGATTGCTTCTGCCTCTGGTTTTTTGATGCAATCATTCACACAACCTGCAGTTTGCCGAGAGTACTTAACCAGATAATTGTCCAAATGCAGTTTTTTACCCATTTCGCGGCTAAGAATCGCTCTAACCATTGAAAACAGAACTGCTTTAGCCGCGCAAATGATAGAAAAACAGCAAAAAACTGGGGATATTTCTTTAAATCCCCCATTTTTCACCGAATTATGTTTCTCAAGTTACAATAATGATCACTAAATTACAAAAGCGCGCGGCTAAACTTTTCTAATTTCAATGCATGCAGGGGTTTTTAGCCGCGTTTTCACTTCTTTTTTTGCACAGGCGGATCAAAAGGGTTGCGTAAATTGGAAGATCCCGACAAATTCGGAGTTGACGTGTTCGATTTATGAGGGAAAACTAGTAGTTTATCTAATTAATTCTTCTATGCCGACCGAGTGCAAGAATGATTGATTATTTGGGGCATCTATCATATAATCAATTATGTATGGAATAAAGAAATTAGGAGCATGAAATGAAATTATCAAAATTACTTGCAGATATTGAATTTGAAATTATAAACGAAGGTCCAGCTGGCCTCGAAACGGAAGTGCAGCAGATCATTCTCGATTCGAGAAAAGCGGAGCCAGGATGCCTGTTCGTGTGCATCAAAGGCGCCGTCGCCGACGGGCATAAATTCGCACCGGATGTTGCGTCAAAGGGCGCTGCCGTAATCGTTGTCGAAGATAGAAATGCTTTGGATACGATTAAGGAAAAAGGGAATCCGGTCGTAGTGGTTGTTAAAGACAGCCGATATGCCCTTGCCTGCATTAGCGCAGCGTGGTTTGGTTATCCGGCCAGGGAGCTGAAGACCATCGGTATTACAGGAACAAAAGGCAAGACCACGACCACATATATGGTTAAGTCCATTTTGGAAAAAGTCGGGCACAAAGTTGGACTGATTGGAACCATTGAAGCGATTATTGGAGAAAAGACGATTCCGGCAGCCAATACGACGCCTGAATCCTATCTCGTTCAAAAATACTTTAGAGAGATGGTTGACGCAGGATGTGACTGTGTTGTTATGGAAGCATCTTCTCAAGGCTTTATGCTTCACAGAACGGCAGGATTTATCTTTGACTATGGTATTTTCACAAATATAGAGCCGGATCATATTGGACCGAATGAACATAGAGATTTCGAGCATTACCTGGAATGCAAGAAGATGCTTCTCAAACAGTGTAGAGTGGGAATCATCAACAGAGACGATGAGCATTTTGAACAGATCATAGAAGGCGCCACATGTGAAATCGAAACTTATGGTCTGGGAGAGAGCAAACATCTGGATCTCTGCAATAAAGATCTGCGTGCGGAAGATATGGAGCTGGTATCAAGACCGGGATATCTTGGCATCAAATACGATGTCAAAGGGCTCATGGATTTCCCTGTGGAAATCGATGTCCCAGGCAAGTTCAGTGTGTACAATTCACTGACTGCAATTGCGATTTGCAGGCATTTCAATGTAGATCCTGCAAGTATCGTGGAGGCGCTAAAAGATATCAAAGTTAAGGGCAGGATAGAACTGATCAAAGTCAGTGACGACTTCACACTCATGATTGACTATGCTCACAATGCCATGGCGCTGGAGAGCCTTTTGACAACACTTCGCGAATACAATCCTCACCGACTCGTTGCTCTCTTTGGATGCGGTGGAAATAGGGCACGCGACAGAAGGTTCGAGATGGGTGAAGTATCTGGTAATCTGGCGGACCTGACAATTATTACCAGTGATAATCCGAGAAACGAAGATCCACAGGCCATCATTGATGACATCAAAACCGGGATCAACAAGACTACCGGAAAATATGTGGAAATCATTGATCGAAAAGAAGCGATCAAATATGCAATTGAAAATGGCGAACCCGGCGACATCATCATCTGTGCCGGCAAAGGCCACGAAACATATCAAGAAATCAACGGCGTAAAGCACGATATGGACGAACGTGTCCTCATAAAAGAAGTTCTCGAGGAACTTGCAAGCAAATAACTAGATAAGGAGAAAAGGAATGGAAAAATACGATATTATAGTTGTTGGAGCAGGAGCCAGCGGTGTTTTCATCAGTTACGAACTGGCTAAGTTAGATATCAATGCGAGAGTGCTGGTTCTCGACAAAGGCGGCAAATTGGAAGAGCGTGTTTGCCCGATCAAAAAAGGTGTAACGAAAAACTGTGTTAAGTGCAACCCTTGTCATATCATGAATGGATATGGCGGTGCGGGCACCCTTTCAGATGGAAAGTATAATATCACAACCCAGTTTGGAGGCGATCTGCATAATTACGTAGGTGTAGAAAAAGCAATGGAACTGATGGAGTATGTAGATGAAGTACTTTGCAGTATGGGTGGCGCTGACGCCAAACTGTACTCCACAGCAAGCTCTGAATTAAAAACCGAATGCCTGAGAAACAACCTGCATCTTTTGGAGGCGAAAGTAAGACATCTGGGAACAGATCGTAATGTGCGCATCCTCGCCAAGATGTTTGATTACTCGAGTGAAAAAATCGAAA
>CACZNZ010000586.1 GCA_902782625.1 uncultured Lachnospiraceae bacterium
AGATATGATGCAGCTTTATTTCGAATCTGCTGCCATGATCCTTACTCTGATCACTGTCGGGAAAATGCTGGAAGCACGATCCAAAGGCAAGACTACTGACGCCCTGAAATCTCTGATGGATCTGGCTCCGAAGATGGCGACCGTCATTCGTGGCGGCAAGGAAGTGGAGATTCCGGCAGAGCAGGTGAAAAAGGGGGATCAGTTTGTGGTCCGTCCCGGCGAAAGCATCCCCGTAGACGGCGTGATCATAGACGGGGTGAGCGCGATTGATGAATCTGCTCTCACAGGGGAGAGTATTCCGGTGGATAAGACGATCGGGGAAGAAGTCTCTGCCGCAACGATCAACCGTTCCGGATATCTTCGTTGTGAGGCAACGAGGGTAGGAGAGGATACGACCCTTTCCCAGATTATCCGCATGGTCAGTGATGCCGCTGCCACAAAGGCCCCGATCGCCAAAGTGGCTGACAGAGTATCCGGCGTCTTTGTTCCCGTCGTCATCAGTATCGCCATCCTGACAATCCTGGGATGGCTTGCCGTGGGAGAGGATATCGGATTTGCCCTGGCAAGAGGCATCTCCGTGCTTGTCATCAGCTGCCCTTGCGCATTAGGCCTTGCCACTCCGGTAGCCATCATGGTCGGTAACGGGGTAGGCGCAAGGAACGGCATTCTCTTTAAGACAGCCGTTTCCCTCGAAGAAACGGGAAAGCTTGATATCATCGCCCTCGATAAAACCGGGACCATTACCAGCGGTAACCCAACTGTTACAGACATTCTGCCTGCAGATGGTATCTTAGAAGAGGAATTGCTTCAGACCGCATTTTCTCTGGAACAAAAGAGCGAGCATCCGTTGGCGAAGGCCATTACCGATTACGGTATGGATCATAAGATGACACCAAAGGAGACTGATCAGTTCAAGGCTGTGGTCGGCAACGGACTGACAGCCCTGGTAGAAGGACATCTTTGTTATGGCGGGAATCAGTCTTTTATCAGAAAAAATTCCTCTATACCGGAGACTGCAACCGTACAAGCTGAAGAACTGTCCGGGAAAGGCAAGACGCCATTATTCTTTGCAAAAGAAGGGCGTTTTCTCGGTGTGATTGCTGTCGCTGATGTAATCAAGGAAGACAGTCCGTCAGCAATCCGTGCACTAAGGGATATGGGCATCCGCGTTGTGATGCTCACAGGGGACAATTGGCAGACAGCCAGGGCCATCGGTGCACAGGCCGGCGTGGACGGCGTGATCGCCGGTGTTTTGCCGGATGGTAAAGAAAATGTTATCAAAAACCTCTCAAAGTATGGTAAAATTGGAATGGTAGGCGACGGAATCAATGACGCACCTGCGCTTACAAGAGCGGATATCGGTATCGCGATCGGTGCAGGAACCGATGTGGCAATCGATTCCGCGGATGTCGTACTGATGAACAGCCACCTTGCCGATGTGCCGGCTGCCATCCGTCTAAGTAAAAGAGTGCTGCGCAATATCCATGAAAATCTGTTTTGGGCTTTCATATACAATCTGATCGGTATTCCGCTGGCAGCCGGGCTGCTGGGGCTGAAACTTGATCCGATCTTTGGGGCAGCTGCCATGAGCTTATCAAGCTTCTGTGTGGTAACCAATGCGCTGCGGCTCAATCTGATCGACATCCGAAGTGATAAGAGGGACCGGAAGAAAGAGTCTTCCGTACCGATAGAAGCATTACAGACATTAGAATCCGAACTGGAATCCGACGTGAAAGGAGTAATTATGGAAAAAACATTGATGATCAAAGGAATGATGTGTCCGCATTGTGAAGCGACGGTCAAAAAAGCCCTGGAGGCTCTTGACGGTGTGGAAAGCGCTCAGGTAAGCCATGAGAAGGGAACTGCTGTCGTTGCATTAGCTGACGATGTGGCAGATGATGTATTAAAAAATGCGGTAGAAGCGAAAGACTATGAAGTAACAGGTTTCGCACAATAGGAGAAGAATCATGAGAATATGTCCCAAATGCGGTTTCGCAGAAAAATCAGGTGCATCTTTCTGCGGGCATTGTGGATTTCATCTTCTGGATCCGAATCTGACACAGAATCCGAATCTTCGGGTGGAGAATCCGGAAACCGGTCCGGAACCGGTGGCTTCTCCGGTCACTCCACCCTCTGAAAAACCAAGAAGGAAACCGGATAATCACCATCTCACTTTTTCGGAGGAAAAGCCGAAGAAGCAGAGAGGACCGATGATTGCCGGAATCGCTGCCATCCTCCTGCTGGTCTGCGTGGCTGTATTTTTCTTTGTGACCAATCAGCGCAAGATCCACTCGGAAAATTCCCAGATTGAGGAGCATTACCAGGCTGTCAAAGATCTTTGCCAGAGGCAGCGGGATGACTATCTGGAAGAAGCTGTTGATAACGAGGCTCTTGATGAATTTAACACGACTGCCGACAGTATTAAAGATTCGGAAGATACCCCGAACCAGACCAAGATCAATCGTCTGAAGAATCTCCGGGAGAAAGCCGAGGAGTACGACACTACGGTATGTCAAGAACAGCAGAAATCTCTCGATGAATCCATGAAAGCCCTGACGGATCAAAAGGATGCCTTAAGCGACTATATGCTGGAGGGAGAAGATGGACAGATGGACGGATATGAGAAAAACTATGCTTCCCATATCGATGACAAGAAGTTTCGTCTTGCATCCGATGATGTCAACCAGCTGAAAGACCTTGAAGAGAGAATCGCGGATACCTCGGAAAGCAAGAGTAAATATTCCGCAAAGAAGTTGCTTCTTGAAGAGGAGTTTATCCCAAAGACACTGGATTTTTCCGTAGATGCCGAGACATATACAGCAGAACTTACCGAAGATCATTTTACGCTCTTTGAGCAGGTTGGTAACGGCGAGCCTCATGTGCTTCCCGTCAAAATAACCAAGGCGAAGAAGAACAAAAATATGATCGATTATCAGCTTGTGTTCGAGACGCAAAGCCCCAAGGACTATGAAAGCAAGAGAGGCTATCGTCTCCATGTGCGCAATAAGGAAGGCACCAAAGGCTTTGATGCGCAGGAAGGTACTGTTCCTTCCCTTCTTGTAAAGAAAGCTGTACAGGAAAAACTGAAGGAATTCGTCAAAGCATTTAATCAGGATTGTTCCAATAGCAGCTACAGTGCTCTTAAACC
>CACZNZ010000587.1 GCA_902782625.1 uncultured Lachnospiraceae bacterium
AGTTTATCGACAATCCGGTTCGCACATATTCGTCGGGAATGTATATGCGTCTGGCTTTTGCAATTGCAATCAATGTAGATGCGGATATTCTCCTGGTGGATGAGATTCTTGCAGTGGGAGATGCGAATTTCCAGAAAAAATGTTTTACCAGACTTCAGAGAATCAAACACCAGGGAGCAACGATCGTAATCGTATCTCACTCTATGGATCAGATTAAAAGTATATGCAACCGGGTGTTGTGGCTGGAGAACGGTGAGATTAGGGAGGACGGAGATCCCCGTGTCGTATGCCAGGACTATCTTCTGACTATGGAAGAAAAAGCTCTGGAGCGCAGAATACATGAACTGGAGGATTCCGGTGCGGAAGAAAAGGAAGAGCCTGTAATCAAGTATCCGCCAAAGAAAGTCAATGAGAAGTGCAGTGAGCATGCAAACCGCGAGGGAAACATGAAGGTGCGCTATGAAGAAGCAATCCTTACAGATGAGTCCGGGGAAGTGAAACGAGAGTATAGAATAGGAGAAACACTCTGCCTGAAGGGAAAGATCACATGTTCGGGACATCTTCGCCCTTACAATATGATCATAAAGGTCTTTAATCGATTTGGCGGACACTGCACCACGATCGAGTCGAAGTGGGATCATTTTACTTTTGAAGAATATGGAGACGCCATTCCATTTAAGCTGACCATGCGGCACATGAATCTGATTCCGGGTGAATATTACCTGGAATGTGCGATCAGGGACAGCAATGGTGAACTGGGTGACAACCTGACTCACTTCATAGATTTTGGAGTGGGACCGAAATATCATAATGAGCGCGATAATTTGGGAACTGTAAACGTGGACTATGACTGGCATTTTGATAAACTTGGTTCTTGATTTTTATTGGACGGAAATGACTGGGTGGAGCGATATCCGGTATGGAAAAACGTGTTCTTGAACAGTTGAATCAGTGCACCGGCTGTGGTGCATGCTTTGCGTCATGTCCCTGCGGGGCAGTCTCTGTCAGAGAGGATCCGGAACAGAGATATGGATATACAGCCTGGATTGACACAGAAAAATGTGTGGAGTGTGGAAGATGTCTGCAGATTTGTCCGGCTGCCTCCGAAAAGACTAATAGTAATACAGATTCTCCGCAATGTTATGCTGTATACGCTGAAGAAGAGATTCTGAGAAAAAGTGCTTCCGGCGGGGCTTTTTCCATGCTGGCAGATGCTGTCCTTGCCCGGGACGGAATCGTGATCGGTGCAGCATATAATGAGGACTTTAGGGTTGTACACATAGCAGTAGAGAAGAGAGCAGATCTTGACAGAATCCGGAGGAGCAAATACGTTCAGTCAAATGTTCTTGATGCATATCGTATCATTAATGACACTCCTGAAGAACGAGAGATTCTCTTTGTGGGTACTCCCTGCCAGGTCGCTGGTATCCGCAGTGTTTTCTCAGACAGGCATAAGCTGTATTGTGTTGATTTATATTGCGGGCATACGCCATCCTTCCATCTTTTCAGACAATATCTGGAAGAAAAGGCTGATCCGGAAAGCATCTTGTCCTATGACTTCCGGACAAAAGGGGAAGGGTGGAAAAGTGAAATTGCTGAGATAAAACTGAAAGACGGCAGTCGGATACTATGTCATACAGAAGACGACGATTATCAGCTCTGCTATCACACCAGGCTTATGATGAGGGAAGTGTGCGAGCACTGCAGATTTGCCGGCAGACCAAGACAGGGAGATCTGTCGATTGCCGATTACTGGTGGATCGAAGAGAGCTATCCGGAACTGAAAAATGACATGGGAACCAGTGCGGTTTTGGTAAATAATGAAAAAGGAGAGTATCTTCTTAAAGATATACAGAGCACAGCGGAACTTTGCCGGAAGACAGAACTGGAGTCTATGAAGAAAAACCGCCCGGAAGGGGTGGAGGCACATCCTGCCCGTGACCGTTTCTACAGACTCCTGGCAGAGGGACAAAGTTTTTCGAAATCGGCACAATCAGCATTTCATCGAAGATATGACATTGTTTTATGGGGAAACTGGTCGGAAAAGAATTACGGGTCTGAGCTGACCTATTATGCTCTATTTCAGGTTCTTCGGGCAGAG
>CACZNZ010000588.1 GCA_902782625.1 uncultured Lachnospiraceae bacterium
ACTTCAGATTGGAGCCGGTCTCAAGATCTGAACGTTCTTTAGACGAATCAGCAGGATCTGCAACAGAAGGACGTGCAGAGAAACAAGCTGCATTCAGTGTGACGTTCGTGCCCTTGTATTCAAGTGACACTCTGATGGGAGATGCCTTGTCACTGCTGCCGGGATCCGAGTATGCTTCCAGTGAATTGTTCACAATGTCAATGGTTTCGGAATCCTTGGTATAATCTCTGCCAGTCATTGCGGTTTTGTTAGCATAGTACGCGTTGCGCGTCACATTCAGACACGCATCAGCGTTTTCGATATAGGGTGCTTCAATTGTTGTCTTCTTATTGATGTGATTGGAACGCTTTACGAGGGAGTTGATCGTGCCGCCAACCTGTACAAGGATCAGCGCTGTTACTGCAAAAACGACCATAGAGATAATGATCTCAATCAAAGACATGCCTTTGACATTCTTAGAAATCTTTTTCATCTCAGCACCTCCTTATTAATAGTTGTCGTAGTAGAGAATACGCCAGTTTCTCATAAGTGCGTCGGTAACGTTGCCATTACCGCCGCCCTCGCCTGCCTGACCAGCAAACATCATCAGCCAGTTGTTCTTACAAGCAAATTCCTTTACGATCATACAGCCATAGCAACCAATCTGATTGGGGTTAAGATTTTTGATCGGAAAACCGTTATAAATAATCTCTGACTTCGGTTCAACACCTGCCTGGTCACACACAGCAAACTGCATATACGGTGCCTTTACATAAGCAGTAATACTATTAGTTCCCTCAACAGAAAAGCACGGAGTTTCGACCTTCATCGTATACTTATCATTGACAGCAATTGTGTTACTGGTCTTTACAACGCTGTCCTTATCACCTGCAAAGATATTAATGATAGGCTTCTTGACAGCAGGCGGATCAAACGGTTCCAAGCCTTTTGCTTCATAATACGGAATTGCTTTCTCGCATACTCTCTTTTTATTGCAGAAGTTATCAATTTCTGTTTTCTTTTGCTCAGCAGTCAATTTCTCCCAATTCTTTTCCAGTTCTTCAAACTCACTATTGGGCATTGCCGTATAGCCGGAAGCCAGACTTGCTGTATCCATGGACGTAAAGATCTGGTACTTTGCGCCTGTGGACGAATCACTAAACTGTCTTGCACATCTCACACAGCAGAAATAGCCAAATCCTTTTTCTACATTTAAGATTTTTCCGTCAAGGCATTTGTATCCGTTACATGGGGTTTCATTTCCTGCAACTTGCGTCCTTCCTTCGACAAAGAAGTTTACAGGCTGCGGATCTGTACCTGTATCATCAACTATCAGACTGCTGGCTTGAACATTAAAATCAACCAATTTGATCCAGATCTCGTGATCAGAACTTGCCTGTACAATAATTGTCTTATGATCTGCACGAGTTCCGCTTTGATTGGTTATTGTACAGGAGTCAGTAATGATAATCCTTCCATCCGCATCTTTGCTCCAGCTTGAGTGACTACCCGTATTTTTTGAATCATCGAGATCCAACGTATCTTTTTCTACGGATGAATCACACACAAATGTTGCACCTGCATAGGGATCACTTTTGGAATTCATGATATCAGGAACGGTTTTGATGATCTTGTAAGCCGACACATCGCCTGTTTTGCCTGCAGGTACTCTTTCACCGAGGATAACATCCTTTTCCAATTCGGGCGGGAACATTACAATGCCAGTACCGGCAGCATCTTCCTTCTTTGCAGTGGATCCATCAGAATCCTTTACAAAGTGTCCGTCCAAGACTTCCACGGCTTCGTCTCTGGGTACTTCGCTGCCTCCCTTAAAGTACTTGGCAGGCGTTACAGTCTTGACTTCTGCCTCTGTCGCATAGGTTCCATCAGTGCGTTTCCACAGATCTACTTCAGGAATGTCTATAGTGTAACCCGTATTATCAGAACAGTAAATCTTATGATTAGCTTCATCAACCACCCATGTTCCCTGGGGGCTTGGAACAGGGTCTTTTAAAATATACTTTGAATCAATCGGATTGTCATTCGGGCTTCCCGGTATTACAAAAGCGCCACCGATACCAGTTCTAATATCAGTATCGGAAAACCGAACCTGAATATTAGGACGCCATTCTGCATGTGTTACATGCACAACACCAGGCTCCCACTCAACCTTTTCATCGACTCTGCTATAGCCTTGCTCGGTCTTGACTCTCTCACCGCCGGGTACATAGCTATAACCATCTTTTGTGACATTCTCCTTATTATCAACATTAGGACAAGTCACATTATTGCAGAATACCTTTGAGCATTCCAGCTTTCCGCTGCCGCTGATCGTGCCCATGACTGTTGTTTTACCATTAACCTTTAAAGTAATGTTTGTCAAATCGAGATC
>CACZNZ010000589.1 GCA_902782625.1 uncultured Lachnospiraceae bacterium
AGAGATATCCTTGATCATTTAAAAACTGGAGAACCAATCATTTTCCAGGCAGGGAAAAACGGTTATCATGTGATGGCCCTTCTCGGTCTGATGACCAACGGAGAAGTTCTTGTCAGTGACCCGGGAGGAAATCGGCGAGTCTATACTTCAACCCTTGACAATATTATCTCCGTTATATTCTCCTGTAAAAAAGAGCCTCATCATATGTATTTTTCCGGCAGAGCAACCGCAGGTGGCTACGTCAAAGTCGGGACAGATAAAAAACAACAGACAGGAAGTGACTGAAACATGCAAATGGTAAAAGACCGGATCGGTCCGGTTGTGAAATGGATAGGATTGTCTCTTCGTAATTACATTTCAAGAATCATATTTAATCTAAAAAGCGGCTGTAAATGGATTTTACTGGCAGTTTTTATCGGCATCATTGTCGGTGCCGTGGGAAGCAGTTTTGATTATTGTCTTAAATACGCAGAAATATGGCGCGAAAAATATCCTTGGCTGTTATATCTGCTGCCGTTCGGAGGACTTGCCATCGTAGGACTGTATCAAAACAGCGGCCTTGAAAAGGACAGAGGAACCAATACGATTCTTCATGTTGTACACAATCAGGATGAGGACGTACCTGCCATTCTGGCTCCGGTCATCTATATTGCCTCTCTGATCACCCATCTGCTTGGCGGATCCGCCGGGCGGGAAGGTGCGGCACTGCAGATAGGAGGAAGCATTGGTAACACCTTGGGAAGAATCATGCATATGGAAGAGGGAGATCGTAAACTTTTGGTTATGAGCGGAATGAGCGCGGCTTTCTCCGCAGTTTTCGGAACACCTCTGGCTGCGGCGATCTTTCCGATGGAGATGATCAGTGTCGGAATCATGCAGTATTCAGCATTGCTGCCTTGTATTTTCGCCTCTGTGGCAGCAAACCGGTTTGCAGGATATATGGGACTGGTCCCTGAATCCTTTATCATCAGGGCAACTCCCATCTTTTCTCTTGCAAATATCGGGAAAATCATTTGCCTAGGATCACTTTCGGCCGGGCTCAGTGTCATATTCTGTATGTTCCTGCGAAATGCGGCTGTACTTTACCGGAAATACTGTAAAAATCCTTATGTTCGTATTTTCGTCGGCGGCTGCCTGGTTGTAGCAATGACGCTTGCCGTTGGGACAAGGATGTACAATGGGGCAGGATCTGAAGTAATCCGGGATGCCATCGCCGGAGACGTGGTTGCGCCTGCATTTTTCTTTAAAATGCTTTTTACCGCGCTGACTCTCGGTGCCGGATACAAAGGTGGTGAGATCGTACCGTCCTTTTTTACCGGAGCGACGTTCGGATGTCTGTTCGGACACCTTGTCGGACTGTCACCATCCCTTTGTGCAGCGGCAGGCATGCTTGCCATGTTCTGTGGCGTAACAAACTGTCCGATTACTTCTATGTTGATCGGATTTGAGCTTTTTGGATTTACCGGAGGTCCGAAGTTTCTGATCATCGCGATCGTGGTAAGCTATATGCTTTCCGGATATGGAGGACTCTATCACGAACAGATCATCGTCTATTCCAAATATCATCCCAAATACATCAACAGGCTTTCAGGAGATGATGATTTTGACGGAGCGGATTATGAAGACTGATCTTACAGATTCCAGGCATAGTTTGAACAAAAATCATATGGAAATAAGAGTACTGATGTGTTATACTTATTCCATACGCAATCTTTAGCATATTGAATTTAAGGAGGATGAAACATGGCTAGAAAGTGGGTATATTTATTTACGGAAGGTAACGCAGACATGCGCGAACTTCTCGGTGGAAAAGGTGCTAACCTTGCTGAGATGACCAATATTGGCCTTCCTGTACCACAGGGATTTACAATCACAACCGAGGCATGTACACAATACTATGAGGACGGTCGTGAAATCAACGAAGAAATCCAGGCACAGATCAATGATCATATTGTAAAGATGGAAGAGATCACAGGAAAGAAATTCGGTGACAAGGAGAATCCTCTTCTTGTATCCGTTCGTTCCGGTGCCCGTGCATCTATGCCGGGTATGATGGATACCATCCTGAACCTGGGTCTGAACGACGAGGTGGCCGAGGGTATGGC
>CACZNZ010000590.1 GCA_902782625.1 uncultured Lachnospiraceae bacterium
AAATCATGAGACATGAATTTGTGGCACCCTGCCATTTTGGCTTAGAGGCAGTGTGTAAAAGAGAAATCCTCGAACTTGGCTATGAGACTGTGAAGGTAGAGGATGGAAAAGTCACCTTTGCAGGGGAAGAAGATGCCATTGCAAGAAGCAATATATTCTTACGGACTGCGCAAAGAATCATCATGAAGACAGGTGAATTCAAAGCTGTAACCTTTGATGAACTGTTCGAAGGAATCCGGGCGATTCCATGGGAGGAATATCTTCCTGCGGATGCAAGATTCTGGGTGACGAAGGCGACATCGGTAAAAAGCAAATTGTTTTCCCCCTCGGATATTCAGTCCATCGCCAAAAAAGCGATGGTCGAACGAATGAAAGAGTATCATCACAAAAACTGGTTTACAGAGGATGGCGAGGACTATCCGGTCCGGATTTCCTTTTATAAAGATACAGCAGTAGTAGGACTGGATACCTCCGGAGAAAGCCTTCATAAAAGGGGATACCGCAAGATGGTCAGTAAAGCACCTATTGAGGAGACCCTTGCTGCCGGACTGATCAAACTGACCCCGTGGAATAAAGACCGGATTCTGGTAGATCCATTCTGCGGAAGTGGTACTTTCCCTATCGAGGCAGCGATGATGGGAGCAAACATTGCACCAGGGATGAACAGATCATTCCAGGGACAGAGATGGGATAATATCCTGCCCGAAACGATATGGAACGATGCATTTGCCGAGGCGAATGATCTCGCAGATTACTCGGTGAAGATGGATATCCAGGGATATGATATCGATCCGCAGATTATCAAAGCAGCCAGAGAAAATGCGAAAAGAGCAGGCGTGCATGAGATGATACATTTGCAGCAGAGGCCAATCCACAGATTAAGACATCCAAAAAAGTATGGATTTGTGATTACCAATCCGCCATATGGTGAACGGATGGAAGATAAAGAAGACATGCCGATTCTCTATCGTGAGATCGGAGAAGCTTTTGCAGGACTGGATTCCTGGTCGGAGTATGTGATCACTGCCTACGAGGATGCAGAACGATACATCGGTAAAAAAGCCACGAAGAACCGAAAGATCTATAACGGGATGATGAAGACGTATTTCTATCAGTTCATCGGACCAAAACCACCAAGAAAAAAGAAGAGGACAGAATCGTCCGGAGAGGAGACAAAATGAAAAAACTGATATTTGCCACTGGCAATGAAGGGAAGATGAAAGAAATCCGGGAGATTCTAAGTGACCTTGATTATGAGATTATGTCTTTAAAAGAGGCTGGGATCGATCTGGATATCGTCGAGGACGGCGAGACATTTGAAGAAAATGCTACCATTAAAGCAAAAGCCGTGATGGAAGCCGCAGGCTGCGTGGTGCTTGCGGACGATTCCGGACTGGAAGTGGATTATCTGAATAAAGAACCCGGTATCTATTCGGCCAGATACATGGGAGAAAAAACATCCTATCGTATTAAGAATCAGATTATTATTGATCGCCTTGACGGGGTGCCGGATGAAAAACGTACCGCCAGATTCGTCTGTGTTGTTGCTGCTGCTTTCCCGGATGGCACTGTGAAGACGGCCAGAGGGACGATCGAAGGCAGAATAGCCTATGAACCGGCCGGCACAAATGGATTCGGATATGATCCGATTTTCTATCTGCCGGATCGAAAAATGACCACCGCAGAAATCTCTCCGGAAGAAAAAAATGCCATCAGTCACAGAGGCGAGGCGTTAAGAAAGATAAAGGAGTATCTGTAGGACGATGAGGATACTGGTGATAAGTGACTCGCATGGCTGTAATGATGACGTGGCGGGAGTAATCTCACAGGTTGGAAAGATCGATATGCTGATTCACTGCGGTGATGTGGAACGTGATGAAGAAAGAATTCATGCCATGGCAGGCTGTCCTGTCCATATGGTGGGCGGTAATTGTGATTTTAATCTGGATCTTCCAAGAGAAGAGATATTTATGATTGGGGAATACCGAGTGCTTTTGGTACACGGCCATATGCACCGCGTGAACAGAGGCGTGGATTATCTGCGAAAGATTGCACTCAGGGAGGGTTATCATATCGTGATGTTCGGGCATACGCACAGACCTTTCATCGATATCGGGGATGATGTGACTATTCTGAATCCCGGCAGCCTGTCTTATCCAAGGCAGAAGGATCGCAGACCGACATTTCTGCTGATGGAACTTGATGAAGACGGGATCGCACATTATGGACACGGTTATTATCAGGGAAGATTTGCAGACGGAATGATCTAAAATATTC
Source organism: uncultured Lachnospiraceae bacterium (assembly GCA_902782625.1). Taxonomy (GTDB): domain Bacteria; phylum Bacillota; class Clostridia; order Lachnospirales; family Lachnospiraceae; genus Anaerobutyricum. The sequence continues at coordinate 2,278 of CACZNZ010000590.1, forward strand.
GATATGAGAGAGGAATTATGAAAAAAGGAGATATCTTAGAGGCCAGAATCGAAAGGACAGACTTTCCGAACAAAGGAATCGCTGTCGTGGACCAAAAAGAGGTTTTGTTAAAGAACGGACTTGCCGGACAGACGGTCCGTTTTTTGGTTCAGAAGAAAAAAAGAAACCGGATAGAAGGGAGGATTCTTGAAGTGATCAGGAAAGCTCCCTGTGAACAAAATCCTGCATGTGAACATTTCGGCGTGTGCGGAGGGTGCAGTTATCAGAACCTGTCATATGAACAGCAGCTACGCCTGAAAGAAGAACAGGTTAAAAGGCTGATGGAAAATGCCGGTTTTTATTTTCCTCTGGAAAAGGTTTATGGAAGTCCGATTCAGTTCGGCTATAGAAACAAAATGGAATTCACCTTCGGCGATGAATATAAATACGGACCACTGGCACTTGGCATGCATAAAAAAGGAAGCTTTTATGATATTGTCACCTTAAAGAACTGCCGCATTGTCGATGAGGATTTTGATATCATCCGAAGAGCGGTGCTGGAATATTTTACCAAACTGGGAACAACGTACTATCATCGCCTTCGTCATGAAGGATTCCTGCGGCACCTGGTACTTCGCAGATCGGGAAAGACAGGGGAGATTCTTCTGAATCTGGTCACCTCAAGTCAGGGGGAACTAGATACGGAAGCTTTTGTGAAGATGCTTTTATCCCTTCCCGTTTACGGACAGTGGGCCGGCATTTTGCACACGATAAATGACAGTGTTGCCGATATAGTAAAAAGTGATGAAACCCGGCTCTTATATGGACAGGACTG
>CACZNZ010000591.1 GCA_902782625.1 uncultured Lachnospiraceae bacterium
ATGGTAGAACAAAAAAAGATACTGATTGTGACAGGAGGAAGTCTTTGCCCGGATTTTGCGGCAGACTATCTGAAAAGGCATACCTTTCATGAGGTAATCGCAGCTGATGCAGGTCTTGATCACTGTAAGAGGCTTGGTATAACACCGACGGTGATCCTTGGTGATTTCGACAGCCTGAAAGAGAAAGAACTTCTTGACGGTTATAGAAAAAAAGGTGTACGTATCGAATGCTTTCCCACAAGAAAAGATTATACAGATACGCATCTTGCCATGGAACTGTCCATAAAAATGCGACCATCCCAGGTACACGTTCTGGGTGCAACCGGCACAAGAATCGATCATACGCTGGCAAATATCGGTCTCCTTACCAGGATGGCCGACGAGGGGATTGAATGTTTGATACTCGATGACCACAACGTAGTACAGATGCTTAAAGGGCCGGATGAAAAGATTTTTCAACGCACAAAACAAAAGTCCTATGTCTCGCTTCTGGCCTGTTCGAAGGAAGTAAAAGGAATCACGCTCACCGGGTTTTCCTACCCTCTTCATGATGCAGTGATGCATGCCTTTGACAGCCTGGGAATCAGTAATGAGATCGCAGAAGATAAGGCATGTCTTAAAATCGACAGCGGGTATTTGCTGGTGATACGCAGTACAGACGATCATTGGAGGCTAACGTGAGAAAAAAAGAAAGAGCGGCTCTGGTAATAGAGCTTCTGAAAAAAGAATATCCTGATGCAGACTGCACCCTGGATGATAAAGAAACCGAACCGTGGAAACTTCTCGTCAGTGTCCGGCTTGCAGCGCAGTGCACCGATGAGAGAGTCAATGTCATCGTCAAGGATCTGTATAAAGAGTATCCGGATGTGGAGGCACTTGCCGATGCGTCTCCTGAGGAGATTGAAAAGATTGTTAAGCCCTGCGGGCTGGGGAGAAGCAAAGCAAGAGATATCAGTGCCTGTATGCGTATCTTAAGAGATCAGTATGACTGCAAAGTGCCTGATGATTTTGATGCATTGCTGTCTCTCCCGGGGGTAGGAAGAAAGAGCGCGAATCTTATCATGGGCGATGTGTTCGGAAAACCTGCTATCGTGACAGATACACACTGTATCCGTCTGTGTAACAGGATTGGACTGGTAGACAATATAAAGGATCCCAAAAAGGTGGAGATGGCACTGTGGAAGATCATCCCGCCTGAGGAGGGAAATGATTTTTGCCATAGACTGGTACTTCACGGAAGAGCAGTTTGCACGGCCAGGACGACACCGTACTGCGACCGCTGCTGTCTGGCTGACGTGTGTAAGAGTGCCGGGAAAGTAAATAAAACCAGAAAAACGAAAAAAGCAAGCAAGGAGAAACAATCATGAAAACATTCGAACCGGTTAAAGAAGGTAAAGTCAGAGAAGTCTATGACATCGGAGATGAACTGATCATCACAGCGACAGACCGTATCTCCGCCTTTGATGTCATTCTCGGGAACGACGTGACGAAGAAAGGGGAAATCCTGACCAAGATGTCCAGATTCTGGTTTGATTTTACACAGAATGTGGTGCCGAACCATATGATTTCTACAGATACAGAAGATATGCCGGAATATTTCAGACAGGAGAAGTTTGAGGGAAGAAGTATGCTCTGCAGAAAACTTACCATGTTCCCGGTAGAATGTATCGTACGTGGGTATATCACAGGCAGCGGCTGGGCAAGCTATCAGGAGAACGGAACAGTCTGCGGCATCCGTCTGCCGGAAGGACTTGTGGAATCACAACAGCTTCCGGAGCCGATTTATACACCGTCTACCAAGGCAGATCTTGGTGATCATGATGAAAATGTCTCTTATGAGGCTACCGTAGAAATCCTGGAAAAAGAATTCCCGGGCTATGGTAATTACTATGCGAATATTTTAAGAGAATACAGTTTGAGCCTTTATAAAAAATGTGCTGAATACGCAAAAGAAAAAGGCATCATCATTGCAGATACCAAGTTTGAATTTGGTCTGGATGAGAACGGGGTCGTTCGAATCGGAGATGAAATGCTCACACCGGACAGCTCACGCTTCTGGCCGGGTGAAGGTTATGAGCCAGGCAAAAGCCAGCCATCTTACGACAAGCAATACGTAAGAGACTGGCTAAAGGCAAATCCGGACAGCGATTACCATCTGCCGGATGAGGTGATTGAAAAGACCATCGATAAATACCGTGAAGCCTATGAACTGCTGACTGGTCAGGAATCTTAGATTTCCTGGATATCGAGGACAATTATCTGCATATCTTCAATACGGAAACGGACGTTAAAGCGGGAATACCGCATGCCATAGACTCTCGTCGGATCATTGTGATACGCCGGTCGGGGATCAAGACAAAGACAGTCATAAAGAGGCTGTCTTTTTTCTTTTGGTACGATATCCAGATACTCTTCAGGACATATGACCTGTAAATCCGGTCGGCCGCGGCTTAGGGATCCGACAGCATCCGGATGGGAATCCCCTTCTTTTAAATAGGGCTTAATATCAAAGATGGGAGTTTTGTCAAGAAGATCTGCACCCCGTACAATCAGAACGGGTCCGTAGGTTTCGTGCATATCTGCCCGTACCAGTTTTACACTGGAAAGTCCCAGATTATTGGGGCGAAACGGGGAACGGGTAGCCCATACACCAATACGTTCGTTACCGCCAAGACGTGGAGGTCTTACCGTTGGGGACCAGCCACGGTCTGTATGTTCACTGAAAAGCCAGATCAGCCATAGGTGGGAATAACGTTCAATTCCTCTTAGACAGTCCGGATTGCGGAATTCAGGTTCGAAGACGATCATGCTTTCATTGTCTGTAAGACCACTCTGTCTGGGAATGCCGAACTTCTCTTTAAAATCCGAATAGATTAAGGCAATAGGGGTAATGATGTGTTCCATGGTATTCTCCTTTGTATTCATAGCTTATATGCGCAAATTCACTGTGGTAATCCTACCTGTTTTGGGGTATAATTCATTATAGCAGACTATGCTCTCTGAAAAAAAGCATGAATGGAAAGGAATTCTATGAAAATCTATGCGGCACCGATGGAGGGAATCACAAGACATATATTCAGGAATGTCCATTCCAGGTATTACAGCGGGATTGACTGTTATTTCAGTCCTTTTCTTTCGCCCAAAGATAAGGGAAGTATAACCAGGAAAGAAAAGAGAGATATTATACCAGAGAACAATCAGGAGATCTGTCTGGTACCTCAGATTCTTGCAAAGGATGCAGAGAGGTTTTTGCTCTTGGCTGCCAGACTAAAAAAGCTTGGATATAAGACCCTGAATCTGAATCTGGGATGTCCGGCCCGCACCGTTGTATCCAAAGGAAAAGGATGCGGTATGCTAGAAGACCCGGAAGAGCTGTCACATTTTCTCGATAAGATTTTTTCCGAGTGTGAACTGGAGATATCCGTTAAGACCAGACTTGGGCTTCATGATCCGGAAGAAATTCTGTCTCTGATTGATGTGTTTAACAGCTTTCCTTTAAAAGAACTGATCATTCATGCAAGGGTCAGAGA
>CACZNZ010000592.1 GCA_902782625.1 uncultured Lachnospiraceae bacterium
AACGATGTGAAGCACCTGGATATCGAGACAATCGGTCCGGAATTTGAGAATCATACTGCCTTTCCCAAAAGGGTCAATACAGAGTTTGTTGAAGTGAAAGATGCGGGAAGTGTCAATATGCGTGTCTGGGAAAGAGGAAGCGGAGAGACCTTGGCCTGTGGAACCGGAGCATGCGCCAGTGCGGTTGCCTGTATTCTGAACGGTAAAACCGATGATGAGATAACCGTACATCTTCTCGGAGGCGATCTCAGGATCCGCTGGGACAGGGAAAAGAATCTTGTATATATGACTGGCCCCGCAACAGTTGTTTTTGACGGGGAACTGTATCTTTGAGAAATTGACATAATATTGAAAGAATATAGAGACACCGAAAAACAGGTGTCCTTTTTCTTTCATTTCAGGAAAAAATTCGTTCAGATAGCATCATAAAGCTGTAAGTGAAAGGACGAACACTGAAAAAAATAAAAAAAATAAAGAATTAATAGTGATTTTTTGAAAAGAGTATGCTATGATATTTGAGTAAGTTTATGTGTTATTTCATTAAATTGCACGTTTTTACTCCGCTCTTTAGCAAACTTGAGGGGTATCAACTAGAATACATGCTATTTAGGAGGCTAATATATGTTTTTCAAGAAAAAGAAGAAAGAGTTCAGCCTGTACGATGAGGATATGGAATATATCCGCGAAGAGGAGGAACTGGAAGAGGAGGAATACGAAGAGGATGTCCTCCGTCAAAATGAGATTCAGAACGTAAAAGAGACCGAAGCTTCCGAAGATAGTTCTGTGGAACCGGATGAAACGGCAATGGAAGAGAATGCAAAAGAAGAGAAGTTGACATGGTCTCAAAGGCGGGCTGCCAGAAAAGCAGAGAAAGAGGCGAAGAAAGCGGCACGTCTTGAGAGAAAAGCGAAGCATGACAAGAAAAAGTATTCAGATCCTCCGGCTGAACCGGTAAGAGCTTTGCCGACTGAGGGAACAATTCCTGCAGGAGAAGCAGGCGCAGCAGAGATACCTGCAGCAGCGGCAGAACCGGTTGAGGCAAAGAAGCCGGCGGCAGCGGGAGAAACTGCTTCTGCGACAGAGCCGGTAAATGGCAGTCTTTCAGGAGAAGAGAATCTGAGTGCAGAAGAGTCCTTGATCCTCAATGCAGAGGAGAGAAAGATTCCGAAAAAGAAAATTTTTATCATTGCGGGTCTTTCTTGTTTGATCCTGCTGATCGCGATAACATTTATTATTCGGAATATCGGTGGCAGCGGCGAGGATCCGGTATATGTGCAGTCCGTAAAAGATATCACGGAACTTGGTTCGGGTAATGGACTGAATAATCGTTATACAGGTGTGGTAGATACCCAGGAATCCTGGAATATTACCCTCGATGGAGATATGTCCGTTGAAACCTGCTATGTCAAAGTCGGAGACCAGGTAAAGAAGGGGGATAAACTCTTCAAATATAACACTGAAGAGCTCAATCTCAACAAACAAAAAAAGGAGCTTGAGATTGATACGGCTAAGAACGAGATCACCCAGATGAATTCAGAGATCAAAGGGTATCAGGCTGATCTTAAGAATGCCGGTACATCTGAAAAGATAGAACTTCAGTCACAGATTCTCCAGGCGCAGGCTACCGTCAAGAAAGACGAATATGCTATTAAATCCGCCCAGAAAGAACTGGATAAGATTAATAAAAATATCAAAGACGCTACGGTAAAGAGCAAGATGACCGGTCTTGTTAAAAAGATCAATACATCTTTAGGCCAGGCATCGGGTGGGGAAGAATCCGATGAGAATGTGCCGGCAGCGGATGAAGGTACCGATAACAGCACCTATATGACCATCATTGCGATAGGAGATTACCGGATCGTCGGAAAGGTCAGTGAGACCAACATTTCCAACCTCAGCGAAGGTGATCCGATGATTGTTCGCTCTCGTGTAGATGATACCAAAACATGGAAAGGTGTGATCGATAAAATTAAGACCGATGAGACTGCACAAGGCTCTACAGAGGAGACTGCAGAGGATTATGATGAATATGGCGGAGCCAGCGGTGAAAAAGCATCTACCTACAACTTCTATGTATCCCTGGATAATGACGAAGGCCTGATGATGGGTCAGCATGTTCTGATTGAGGTGGATAATAATCAGGATGAACATAAAGACGGTATCTGGCTTCCGAGTACATTCCTGGAGGAAAAGCAGGGAAGCTATTATGTATGGGTAGAAGGCAGAGGAAAGAAACTGGACCGCAGAAAAGTCACCATCGGAGAGACGGATGAGAACAGTGATCTGATCCAGATTACCGACGGCCTGAAGAAGTCTGATTATATTGCAGAAGCTCTCGACGATCTTAGCGAAGGAAGAAAGACAACGCACAGTTCTGCTGAAGCGAATACATCTGACGGTATGGATGATGCCAATATGGATGAAGAGGTTTTGGATCAAGAAGGCGGCGAGGAAGCTCCTGATGATTCCCTTGAAGATCTTCAGGAAGTCGATGCCGGAGACGGAGGAGTGTAGGATAAAACATGTTACTGGAAATTAGACATTTGTATAAAGATTATCTTCAGGAGAAGATCGTGATCCCGGTTCTGAAAGATATCAATATTACAATTGATGAAGGTGAATATGTAGCGATCATGGGGCCATCGGGATCAGGTAAGACAACCCTGATGAATATCATTGGATGTCTTGACCGTCCCACAAAAGGAGATTACCTTCTGGAAGGCGAATCCATCATAGCCTATGACGAGAACAGGCTCTCGGATCTCAGGCTGAAGACACTGGGGTTCGTATTTCAGAATTTCAATCTTCTGACGCAGCAATCCGCACTGGACAATGTGGCACTCCCTTTAAGTTATGCGGGAGTACCACTCAGGAAAAGGAGGGAGAGAGCCTTCCGTGCCTTGCAGAGAGTCGGATTGGAGGACAGGGTGCATTTCCGTCCGAATCAGCTTTCCGGTGGTCAGCAGCAGAGGGTTGCGATTGCCAGAGCATTGGTCAACAAGCCGAAGATCATCCTGGCGGATGAGCCGACGGGTGCTCTGGATTCTAAATCGGGAATCCAGGTAATGGAACTTTTCCGGCAAATGAATGAAGAGGGAGTGACGGTCATTATGATTACTCATGATGCCAATATTGCTTCCCATGCCAAAAAGACGATGCATATCTTCGATGGCATGATTGATACCGGCAACAAAGAATCCGAGACGAAGGTCTGAGAGGAAGAGGTGTTCATGGATGAAAAAGAATAAAAAGATTGTCATGGGCATAGTGGCAGCTGTGATTGCTGCCATCATAGGGATCGGAGCATTCTTTATCCTTCGCGGCAGAAGTGGTGAAAAGGTTAAAGTTTACGCTGTCAGTGATCTGAATAATGCAGACTGGTTCGGAGAAGAAGGTGAAGAACAGACCGGTGTTGTATCTTCGGATTATATTGACGAGGTAAAACTGGATTCGAGCATGGAAGTGCAGAAAATCTATGTTAAGAAGGGTGATAAAGTCAAAAAAGGTCAGAAACTTCTCAAATATAATGCGGAAGAAGATGAGCTTAATCTGAAACTGGAAAAGCTTCAGATTGAATCTGCGGAATCCAAGATCAAAAAGATGGAAGAGCAGCTGGCCAGATTAAAAAAGGGCGATACAAAAGCCATGGATGAGGATGATGATTCAGATTCCACAACCAATAAAACGAATAAAAACAGTACAAAAAGTACAGAGGATGATGGTGACGATGATCCGGATGCAAAGCTTGA
>CACZNZ010000593.1 GCA_902782625.1 uncultured Lachnospiraceae bacterium
CTGAAACCGGAGTTTGCAGATAAGGCTGTCCAGGAGGACAGTTACGTAGAAGTCAAAGTCAGAGGTGACTATGAGTTTCGGGGGATTACCTCGATCGACTGGAAAACAGGGGAAATAGGCTTTTTGGAAACACCCTCTGCAGAAATGATTGTAAATCTTCAGCATATTGCTCTGGCAAATGGAAGTGCTTCATTGGCGGATAAGTTTAGTAGACGGCTCTCGGAAACGGCTGGCGGAGTTGTGGAGATCCCGATCCCGTTGAATCGATTGGCAGATGGCGTGTTTATTTTCCATTCTGGGATTCGGGGGCCGGTCTCTCCGCTAATGAAATCAGATTTTGTGAGCAATGGAACTTTTTTAGCTCAGCTGAATGATCTCAGGATCGTTTCAGCACATGGCAAGCTCCGCCTAAAAGAGTTTTCAGGGCATATAGAAGGCGATGCTTTTTCTCATACGGTGAGCGATGATTCCGAAGCTGAAGGCGATGAGACAGAGTATCTCGAATATCTCCCTCTGAAAGATGGAAAAGCTGGTATCACAAGGTATGCAAGATCGGGAGAAAAGATATCGGTTCCTGATACTATGGAAGGGTACACGATCAGTGAGATCGGAGATTACGCATTTGCTTATCGTGACACGCTGAAAGAAATAATCCTGCCAGACGGGGTGACTACCATCGGTTATCAGGCGTTTTATGGATGCTGCAGTCTGGAGAGAATTGTTCTGCCGAGTACTATAATCTCCATAGGAGACAGCGTTTTTGACGAGTGTAATATTAATATGCTAGCCACAGTGAGTCGCGGCAGTTATGCGGAAAAGTATTGTAAAGAGCATGATTTGCTGTATCAATATGAAGATGGGACATCACCCGATGAGGATGTTCTGGACGAAGATGACTTTGTATACAGATTGCTGGAGGATGGAACGGCAGAGATCATGCAGTATACAGGAACGATCAAAAGATTATCCGTTCCTGATATGATTGATGGATACAAGGTAACGTCTGTAGGGGAATCTGCATTTGAAAAGAGCGATATTATAACGGTGATACTTCCGGACAGTATTGTTTCTATAGGCAAAGACGCTTTCACTTTGAGTAGTCTTGTGGCTATCAAACTTCCAGACAGGTTACAATCGATAGGAAGATCTGCATTTAATTCCTGTACCAGTCTGACATCTATAACGATTCCGAGTGGTGTAACAAGGATAAGCGGTTATACGTTCTATTTTTGTACGCACCTTACAGATGTCGTGATCCCGAATAGTGTAACCACTATTGAAAAAAACGCATTCGGTATCTGCAATAGATTGAAATCTATTACGATTCCGAGCAGTGTAACCTCAATTGAGGATGAAGCGTTTCCAAATAATGGGCTTTCCTTTATTGTGGACAATGGCAGCTATGCAGAACAATACTGTAAAGAACATGGGATCCAGTTTTGCTATCGAGACGATAATTAAATAATACAATTGTTCCTGAGAGAGCAAGAGAAATTATGCGATGAAATGAAGTGTGCATAAACAAATTATTATGGGAGGATTTCAGAATGAAAAAGGTCGTAGCAACAATTACATTGATATTTGTTCTTTTTTCAGTATTGATGATAGATGTCTCAGCCGCTGGAAGCAGTGCAGAGAGTATGTATGAAGAAGGAATGGAATATTTTGAACAGAAAGATTATGATCGTGCGTTTGCACGCTTTCAGATTTCCGGAGACGTAAGAGAGTATGCCCCTGCCCAGAATATGCTTGGAATATGTTATCGCGATGGGCTGGGAACAGAAACTGATTTGAAAGAAGCAGAGAAGTTTTTTCAACTGTCTGCGGATCAGGGGTATACACCGGCTCAGGAAAATCTTATGGAATTGCAGGTGAACCAAAGCGGGGAACAAGAAGAGGAATGGGTTTTGCTGTATTCTGCGTACTACTATTCCGGAGAACTTGATTCAGCACGTAAAATGACATATAATGCGAACGGAAAGGTATTGGAGACATTTTCATTGAATTCTGATACTGATGGGGTAAAGCAGATGACACGGGAGACGAATTATTTTGATGAGACAGGGATTCCTATTCACTCTGAAACTGTTGATGCAGAAACAAAGAATCTTGTCGCGCAAAAGGATATGGAATATAATAAAGAGGGTAAACTTTTACGAAGTCAGACGGTTGATGACTTAGGGAATATCAGAAGCGAGCAAAAAAACAGTTATTCGAAAGAAGGCTCGGTTCTGGAAAACATACAATATGATGATAACGAGGAGATAAAATCCCGATCCCTGACTTATCGGAATGCTGATAATCAGACATGGAAGTTTGAAAACTATAACGAATTTGGCGAATTAAGTTACTCATATGAGACGGACTATGACCGAGAGGGCCGAAAGACAGGGCAATACGGAATCAACTATTCCGGTTATAGCGGAAATATAGAAAGTGCAGTCAGCTTTGAGTATAATTCGGATGGAGTATTGACCAAAAGTGTTGAAAAATATCTTACCGGTGGCGACTA
>CACZNZ010000594.1 GCA_902782625.1 uncultured Lachnospiraceae bacterium
GCATTCAATAAACTTTAAGATCAGTATTTTTATAGCTTTAACTATTTTTATCACAGCCATTATTTCTTCCTGGCTTGTTAAAGAGCTGTTTACATACCTCATAAACCTTAATCTCTGCATGGATGCAGCCGGTGCAGTTTCTTCCGTCATGGAAATGGCAGGAGACATTGAAAGTGATGAAGAGATTGATAAATGCTTAAAGAGCCTGATGGTCGGGGATGAAAGCATTTGTGAGGCAGGACTTTGTACTTTTGATGACGATACAAACACACTGACAATGCTAAGGAGTACGAAGGGAGATGAATCCGCAGGCACGAGGACTTTAGATGCGTATAGTGAGATGAACGTCTTCAATAAGAAAGATTTTTTGTTTGCTTATATTTCGAAAAAAGATCAGGAATACGCTATATTGCAGCCTATTAACAACTATGCAGATAATGATGGCGACGATGAACAGTATTACATCTATGTCGGTAAGGATCTTGAGGTAACAACAGTTGAGATAATTTTCTTGCTAATTGTATATCTCCTCGTGTTCTTTATACTGATGATAGCTGTACGCTTTATTATTTACATGCTTATAAGAGGAATTGTTACAAGACCTATCAAGAAACTTGCAAAGGCCGCTGAGCACTTTACCCGGTCCTCGGATAAGATCAAGGATGAAAAGTTTTTCTCAGGAATAGATATAAAATCCGGTGATGAAATTGAAGATCTCGCCCTGGCTATGCAAAAAATGGAGGATTCACTCCATGAGTACATGGGCGACTTCGAGCGTGTTACGGAAGAAAAACAGCGTATTTCTACAGAAATCGAAATTGCAGCTCAGATACAGGCAAATATGCTTCCGAAGTCTGTTAAGGATGAGAGCCTTCCATACAGGATAACCTCTTTTATAAAGCCTGCACGCATAGTGGGTGGTGATTTCTATGATTATTTCAGGATAGATGATGACAGAGTGGCTCTGGTTATTGCCGATGTGTCAGATAAAGGTGTTCCTGCCTCTTTGTTCATGGTGAAATCCAGGATAATAATCAATAACAGTATAATGGCCAATCCCGATGACCTGGTTGAGGCAATAGAAAATGCAAATCGTCAGCTTTGTTCAAGCAATGAAGACATGATGTTTGTAACAGTATTTGCATGTATTTACGTTATATCAAGCAGGAAGCTCTTTTACGTAAACGCAGGACATGAAAACCCGGTCGTTTACAGGGCAGCTGCGGGAGAGTATTCTCTTATAAAAGAGGAACACGATGTCTTTCTTGGAATCATGGACGATCAGGGTTTTGTATGCAGAGAGATTGAGCTTTCAGAAGGGGATAAGCTCTTTTTATACACAGATGGTGTTACTGACGTGGCAGATTCCGATGAAAATCTCTTTGGTGAAGACGGCATTGTAACGACTCTTAACAGAGATAATGCCCTTACGGGAGAAGAGGTATTCAAGGCTGTGCTTGAGGATCTGGATGCCTTTAGAAAAGATATTCCGCAGCCTGATGACATCACCATGCTTTTACTGGAAGTGTGAGAGTTGTGTGACAAAGTCTTCTGTAAAATGAATTCATGATAGCTGATAAAGCATATGGAGGAAATTTTATGAGAGAGAATTTTAAAAGACTGATTGGAATTGTGATGGCTATGGTGATGGCTCTTGGCTTTGGAAGCATGACGGTTTGTGCTGCATCAAAAAACGCTGAGGATGTCCTTCCGGATGCACCGGGCGACGTATACTATTTATGGAAGACCTATCTTTCCAGAGATATCACGGCAACAACGACAAGAGTGGATGATATTCTTGGTCAGATAACATCAGCTTCAATGACTGATGTTGATAAGGTTGATGCTGTTTCCGGGTGGATGATAAATAATCTCACATACGATTACAACAATTATATAAACGGTGATGCTAGTGGCCGCGATGTTTCTGTGATCTCAGTCCTTGCAGACGGGATTGGAAATGATGAAGGTTACGCAGCTGTGTTTGACATGTTTATGTACAGGGCAGGGATACCGTCAGCCAGAGTTATCGGAGTTGCTGATGGCTATAAGCATACCTGGAATATGGTCTATCTTGACGGCAACTGGTATTACATTGATGTCGCCTGGATGGACGCAGGAAGACCTTATAACTCAGCTATGTATGGCCTTCCGACTGACATTTCGGGACCTGAGTATGCTGAGCTCAGACAGCGCCTTGCTGAAGCAGAGAGCAGCTATTCTCAGAGTGCAGCAACTGAGTACGATCTGACAAATGTTAAAACCGGATGGAGAGATCATCAGGCAGTATATTGTGAAGTTACGACTGTAGTTGATTCTATAGCTGAACTTAATGAAGCAGGGTAATTACTTACCCTGTTTTTTTGTGATAAACTTAAATAAGTAAATATTGTTGTTAAAAAAGAATGAAGGAATACTATGAGCGATCTGTTTAGAAAAAAGAGTTTGGATAGAGTCAGAGCCCCTGAAGAACTTAATGACTATATTCGCGTGACTGGGTTGCCGGTGTGGATCATTCTTATCGCGCTTATAATTATGCTCCTTGGTATGTTATCCTGGGGCATCTTTGGCACGGTTGAAGCGCAGAATGCTGATGGGAGCACAGAAGATGTACATCCCATTACTTATGTGACGAACTGATATGAAGACAAAAGTCAGAAAACCCAAAATGCACGGGGTAGCCAAAACCCCTGTAATCATGCAGATGGAGTCGCTTGAATGTGGGGCAGCGTCTCTTGCAATGGTGCTGGCATATTATGGCAAGTGGATCCCCTTGGAAAAAGTAAGGGTAGATTGCGGCATAAGCCGGGATGGATCTAATGCTGCCAGGATGCTTGAAGCAGCCAGAAATTATGGCATGAAAGCCGGGGCATTCAGATTTGAACCGGAGGAGCTTAAACAAGAGGGGGAGTTTCCGTGTATCATACACTGGGAATTCAACCATTTCGTTGTCTGCAACGGATTCAGAGGCGACAGAGTATATTTGAATGATCCTGCAAGAGGCAGCATCAGTGTTTCCAAGGAACGCTTTGATGAGTCTTTTACGGGTATTGTTCTTATGCTGGAGCCCGGGGATGAGTTTGTAAAGGGTGGCAGAAGAAAGAGTATTTTAAGCTATATCGGAAAACACCTTGAAGGAAGCTTTTCTGCCGGAACCTTTGTTACGCTGACAACTGTCATTGTTTCTTTGACCGCAATAATCAGA
>CACZNZ010000595.1 GCA_902782625.1 uncultured Lachnospiraceae bacterium
CAAGTACTTCCAGACCAGTTTTCTGACCACGGATGCCACGATCCTGAGCGTTCAGAACGGGACAAGTCCGTATCAGAACTATACGGTACGCGGCATTGACCATCGCATCAACATGGGATTTCTGTGGGTCTGGCCGTGGGATAGAGTGTGCCGCGTGGAAATCGTGGAGAGCATCCCGAGAATCGACGGGCGTGTGCGGGCAGATCGGGCTGAGAGCCTGATCGCAGCGAACGGACAGAACGCCATCTATCCTCCCTCCTGGCAGAGCGCGAAATACAGGGCAACGCTGACGAGGGAAGACGGACAGTGGAAGATCCGGGCGCTGGCGCTGATCGAATAGGAAGTAAAAGCAGAAGCAGGAAACATCTCAAATGAAACTGTTTCCTGCTTTTTGCATAGACATAAGGGATTGAAATGGAAGCATGACCGGTAAAGCATATTGTAACATGAAGGATTATTATGTAAGGTTTAAATTTATATTATGCTTCAACAGGACTTCCTGAAGCTGTTTCTTTTCATTTGATTTGAGCTCGCTCATTTCCTGTACAATGGATGAAATATAGTGTTTGCTATTCTCCAAATGAATATCTGTACTTAACAATTTAATCAAAAGCTTGAAGAAACTGTTTGTGTGTGATGAGACGAGCTTTTTCTCGCTCAATTTAAGCCACAGCAAATGATTTAGTGTCGAGGGCATCAATCCTTTACAAAGAATTTCAATCGCATCATCCATCACAAAATCAAGTTCAGGAAGCAACATAAAAAGTGATTGGCATTCAGTATCTGAGAGAGCAACGGGCTTGTTGTGCTTTCGATTTTCCAGAAAATGCTTCAGCCAGTGATTCCACCATTCGTTTTTGGTTTTATCATCCATGCTGTGTAATTGATGAAGAATGGAGTCAATAAAACGCACACGGATCTCGTCTGATGAGGAATGATATAAATCGGGTATATATTTCTTTGTCGGAGTTTCAATGACAAAAATGAGCAAAGCCAAGTACAAATCGATGAAGCGATTTCTGGTATCACCTTCCAGCCAGCCTACTTTTTTTACTGCTTTGAGAAAGATGGGTTTTAGGGTATCAGCGATATTCAAACTTATGCTGCCAGAAAAGAGAACAAATCCTTCCCAAGCACTTTTAAATACCTTTTGATCACTGCTGGTTAGAATTTTCATGAGATGATCGGTAGACCAGTTTGAGTCACGCTTGTAAAAATAAATAAAATGGCCAGCCAGTACACATATTGCCACTTCATGTTCCCATGAATGCAGCTTTAATGCATTTTCAAAAGAATTCTTGTATTGCTCAGGTAGATCATTCGTGCTGGCTAGAGATGCCATTTGAAGCCAGCATAATAACACAATTCCAGTCGTTGTGTTGATGCTAGCAACTGTTAATGACATTCCTTGTACTTGAGTGCGTGATCTCCTATTCCATATCGCAAGAGATAATTTGTATAACGTGGCTTCATGACGAATGAACTCCTCTTGCACACTTTCCCGTTGCAAAAGTTTGTCAAGATAATTTGCTAAGGCCCTTTCATCAGGAATGGAATGGATATTTGTAGTGAAGTATTCACATAAAGAAACTGTAGTTTCAATGTCTGTGTCAGCTTCTTCCAAACCTGTAAATATGCTGGTCCAAATATCGTTGTCAACGATTTTATTAAGTATAAAGTATTGTATTATCTTCTGTGCCCACTTGATGTTGTCTTTTATATATTCTGATAGGGTTTCTAATATATCCCATTTTGTTGGTTTGTCCCATGGATGAGTTTTCGCTTGGTTTAATCTATTCAGAAGCTCTTTAGGGGACATATCCATCATATCCCCGCTGATTATATTCTCATTTTGCTGGATGTCGACATCTTCATATTCAACTATATCAAGTTCAGGATGGGGGCGGGGAAGAAAACCAAATGCTTGCTCTAAATTCTTGATAACCGAATTCACTCTTTGGTTTTTGGAATCAATTCGACTTAACCAAACACACCAATTATATATGGAATACGCTTTATTCCGATCGGTAAAATGTTCATACGATGGTCCTCTTTCAATGATGTCCAGCAGTTGATTTTGGCTTTCATGGGATAGGTGGGGAAATACTTCTTTGACCAATAAAAAGACTTGTTCTTTTCCCTGAAAAAACCATAGCCATTCATCACTGCAGATAAACTGCAGTTTTTCTTCGCTGTTTAGATAGGGATCTTCCCTGATAGCCCTGAGGGTGAGTTTGCGAAGTAGAAGGGAAGGTGAACGCAAGCAGCGTATGTAAAGACTATGGAGATTGCTGCTTTTGCCTGCTTCTTTTGATGACGCTAAAAATGCTTGTACAAGGATATGTAATGGGCTTTTCTGATATTCTTTGATACGGTCTTCAATGACGAGCATGGACATTGCCCATGGTTCGATGGTATCTGCAGTGCGACGCACTTCGGCGTACTGGTAATACAGATCTTCAATTGTTTTGATCACGAAACTGATGATTTCAGTAGAATACAATTTGACGGATTGTTCTGCGATGGACTTCCAGGCACTTAAGTTAATATCGTAATTCCCGAGCATGGAATGTTGATACTCCAAACTGGGTCCCCCTGGCCATATGTTTTTCTTAAGAACCATAGTACTGCGAAAAAGCTTTTCAAAAAAGTATAAACCAAGATGAAACAAATTGCGTTTACTGCATTGCATGACAAAATCCCATATAGTATAGGGATCTGTCATATGCTGATCCAATAGAGTTAAATACTCACTAAAAGCTTCAGTGCTAAGATTCAGTTCAGTATTGCGAATTGCATGCAAAAGCTTTTCTGCAAACATATTACTGACTGTGTATCCATGCTGCGCAAGAAAAAGTTTTAGAACATCATCGTCCTTTCCAATGAAGTTATCGCAGAGCCAGTCGGCCCAAATGGATTGTCCTGCATCATAAGATGCATTATTGGAGAAACAACCAGAAAAGACTCCTTTTTTGTCAAGGACAGTAAGCCATTCCTTCCCATGAACACAATTGGCAAGGACTCTTGCACGTTCCGTGTTTTCGAGACAATAGTCTATTTCGGTGTCAATCGTCAGGTCATTCGGTGGGGCAGACGATATAGCAATGAATTGATTTCTCCAATCCAAAAGGTTTTTTTTCGTATGATTGCCAAGTCTGGTTAAGCCCTCTCGCATTACAGTAAAAGTCCTTTTTGGAAAATAAATTGGAGCAATGCCAAGAGATTTCCAGTCGGATTTTCTATCATCAGTGAGAATATATCTGTTGCATGAATGCTGCCTTGACATTGCTCGTGTCAAATAGCGCATGATAATATCATTGTAACTGTATCCGACGAACAGAACTGTATAAGACTCGAACAGTTTTACTAGGAAACGAGCTGCATATCCATCTGTCAGATATGCTTTACCGAAATCCTCATCGGTTAATACTATATATTTAGGGTCGTCAATGTTTCCATGAACGTGTATGATACCTGAAATATCGCTTCCCAAAGGCAGTGCGGGCGCATTATATACGGGAACCGTGACATTCCTTTCGATCAGAACCTGTTCAAACATTTGATCGTAATTTGTTGTCACGATTTTCAATTGATCATTTGATGGAAACAAATCTACGATGGCTTCATGCAGAGGATTATGCATAAGACCATCTCGAGAAATGATTTTTGCAGCGAGATCATGAACATCGATTCCTTCAGAGTTTAGCATTCCTAAAAAGACTTCACATGATCCCTTTGAGTTGATAGTTCGACCTGTATCTTCTGCTATGTCATTTGCAAGTTTATTAAAACTTGGAAGTGCTGTGGGTTTGCCTATGGATGCCCCAGCACCGGCAAAAACAACCAGGTTGTTTTCGCGAAGAGCATCAACAACTTGATTTGGAAAATCGATGGTATTCAAATACATTTTGGACATGCTTCCTTTACTCAAAGTTGGAGAATTGAATTTATATGCCAAAGATCGGCTGATTGGACTATATAAGTTCTACACAATAAAACTACATAAGCTTTGATACGTATTATGGGGTTAACAATTTATGAATCTAAGAACAATAACACATAAGCTATATGGAATGCGAAAACTGTCATGAAAACTACCACCTTACTTTATCACATCTTGTAGCTTTTTACGAGTTTAATCATGGTCGTAAAGCAATGGAAGGCACATTCATTCTATTCTATGTTGGCAAGAAGAGTTTACAATATCCCATAGACAATTTAATTCAGTATTTACTAAATTAAAACAGCGGATTATAATCTAAAACCTGAACGGAGGCGAAGGCAATGGATGCAAATGTCCTGAAGGCGCTCGGGGATCCACACCGTTTTGAGCTTCTTCAGATGATGGCAGAC
>CACZNZ010000596.1 GCA_902782625.1 uncultured Lachnospiraceae bacterium
CCATCGCGCAGCAACAGGCGGATCTCCGCGTCGTAATCATCCAGAAGGGACGGATACGGACGGTGCACGAGATTGTCCGGCGGCAGGTTGCCGTCGGCGTAGCGCTTGGCGGTGCGCTGGTCGATGCCGTATTTTTCCGCGATGGCTTTGTAGGTCATGCCGCGGAGGCGGTCCATGCGGATGGGGTGGATGATGTCAGACATAAGCGGATTCCTGTGGCAGAGGGATGTTACGAGATTATTATATCGGGCGGGTTAAGGGGATGGCAATGACATCAAGTGTGTAACTTTTTCGGTGAAGGACTTTGGAGAAAGCAGTGGAGGGGATGGCCTTGTGAGTGAGTAAAAGGGAGGGTCGCTTTTCAGAAAAAGAGGCGCAATTTGTCGCTCAAAGAAAGGTTGTTTCTACAAAGCATAAAGAGGATCAAATGAGAGTACCCTTCGGACAATGGCCCGCAGGGTGTTTTGATGTAAGTCGGACGTGCTCCTTCATGTGTAAATTTGAAATCGCGCCATCCTTTTGAGATGCAGAAATGGTCGATCCTTAAGATTCTGCTGACGGATAAAAGTTCTCGTATTTTATAAAATTATCAGAGACATATCGTCTTGTCAGACGTAGAATTATATTAAACAAGATAAAAAACTCTTAATAGAGGATATCCTTTCTAACGGAGATGTGGCCCTGACGATCAGCGAGGAGGAATAAAATATGCGCGTTTTGATCTTAAACGGAAGCCCGAGACCAAAAGGAAATACGAAGCAGATGATCACGGCTTTCTGCGAAGGCTTGGAAGCTGCCGGTCATGAATGGGACGTCTATGATGTCTGCAAGATGAATATTCACGGCTGCCTGGCCTGTGAGTATTGCCATACCAAGGGAAACGGCCAGTGTGTGCAGAAGGATGACATGCAGAATATCTATCATCAGCTGCAGGAGACGGAGATGCTGGTGATCGCGTCACCGATCTATTATCATGGCATTTCCGGACAGCTGAAATGCGTGATCGACCGCTTTTACGCAGCAGCCTATCCGAATAAACCGGAAAAACTGAAGAAAGTCGCTATGTTCTTAAGCTCCGGAGATCCGGATATGTATGACGGCGCGCTGTTCTCCTATCAGGGAGATTTTCTGGATTATCTGAAGCTGGAGGGGATGGGCGTTTTCACTACGAACGGCTATGATCCGGGTGTGCCGGAGGAGAAGCTGGAAGAGATGCGGGAGTTCGGAAGATCCCTGAAAAGCTGACAAAAACAAGCAACGAAAGCGAGCAAGTATAAAGCGGGTAGATATATGAATGCGATCATCTATTATTTTACAGGTACCGGCAACAGCTTGAATACAGCAAGAATCATAGCCGGGCAAATTGGCGGGGCCAGGCTGATTTCCGTAAAAGAAGATACACAAATCATTTCAACTGAAGATGCAGAGATGGTTGGTTTTGTCTGCCCTGTTTATGAATGGGACATTCCCTCCATAATGAAGAAATATGCCGAAAAGATCAGAATCAATCCACGTGCCTATGTGTTCATGGTGGCAACTTATATTCTTGTTTACGGTCGGGCGTTTGAGACTATGGAGAAAATTTTGGAGGCAAAAGGTTCCCGCCTGCACTATTCAAGAGCAATCCGCTGTGTGGCAAGTCAGTGTATCGCATATCCTCCGTTTCCGCCGGAAAAGATCATGATCCCATATTCACGGCGAAAAGCTGTCGCTGCTGGGAAAAAGATTGCAGGAAGGACCGAAAATAAATATCCGGGAACGTCAACGATCATACGGAAGCTGTATCCGAAAATGATGACTCCGTTTATGGAAGTGCAGCACGAGTATGACAAGGGATTTTACACCTCTGAAAAATGCATCGGCTGCAGTGTATGCCAAAGAGTGTGTCCGAGCAGGAACATTACAATAGAGAATAAACGTCCGGTATTCAATCACCGGTGTATTGGCTGTAATGCCTGTGTTGTTTATTGCCCGCACAAGGCCATACAGTTCAGAACTCCGGAAGCGTATCAAAAACTTAACAACGTAATTTCCAAAAGACTGAAGCTGCCGGAAAAGAGAAAACGATATCATCATCCGGAAGTCTCTGCAAGGGACCTGATGAGCAATCAGGAAAAAGTGGAAAATAAGCTTTGACTGCAGAGATGATGAGAGCACTTGCGCCGGAACAGAGGACGGGATTACACGAAATCGATCGATCCGGAACGAGATAGAAATCCTCGAGACTCACATCGTTGTATTCTTCTTATTTGAGAATAATATCAAATAAACACTGAAAAATCCGCATGAATTCGGTATTCTCAGTGTTTTAAACACACAAAATCCGGGACATGATCCCGGATTTTGTCTGCAGTCTCTAGTATTGCTCGTTTACATATTTAATGTTGTATACGCCAGCTTTTTACTTTTCCGTTGGCAAAAAGAATCCACGATTCATTATAGCCGTTATTATCGCGATCGTAGTACCAATAAGTACCTGCTGGACTAGACATTTTGTTGACAGGGTACCTAAAGCCGGCTACGTTTCTGATCTGCTTCATGGTCATTCCACGTTTAAATCCAGTAGACTGATATACAATAGATGTTGCTTTAATAAATGATTGATTGAATTTGTTTTTTATTGTAAAGGAGATGTTTGTTCCGGCCTTTGCTTTGTTTATTTTTAGGGTATAAGTTTTTTGATTAATACTTTTCTTTAATTTCTTTTTATAAGTTTTTTTCCCGATTTTCAAGGAGAATACGTCTCCGGTATGTGCATTAGTGACACTAAAAGAGAATTTCTTATTACCCTTTATAATATATTTCCAGCGGAGCCTTGTTTGCGGTTGTAAGACAGTTCCGGTAATTGAATATGAAACTTCTTCCTCATAATCATTTTTACCGGAAATGGATAGTGTATACTTTGTACCTATGCGATACAAACCATTGATTTTAATATCATAGACGTCGCCATCAAGAATAGTTAGATAAGGGCTGCTTGAAAACTCTTTATCCTTGATCTTTAGTTTTGCAGATGCATCATGGAGTTGCAGAAGACATCGAAGACGGTTTGAAGGAGTTTTATGGAGCACATCTGCGGCGTCGTACAGCGAATCACCTGCCAGAATACCGAAAACAGCTATTCTGTGATTAAGTGCGCCGTCAAGGGCTACAGCCACCTTGTCATCGTTGTCGGCACCATGCCTGATGTCCACATCGGCAGTGTCCTCTATCTCGGCGGCTGTTGGAGGATCGACCCGAAGTACGGCCGTCAGTTTGCCATACTATGCTGAGTAATCCTGAACATAAATCAAAAGAAGCTGAGGATTTGCTTTATCATGAAATTGAAAATGGTATCGTAGAGACAGTTGCAGTAAATAATCAAATGTGATTTCATTTCGATGAGCTAGTGGGCGGGGAAACCCGCCCACTGCTTTATAGGATTATTTTGCCGTATTTGC
>CACZNZ010000597.1 GCA_902782625.1 uncultured Lachnospiraceae bacterium
ACTGTTCTTCCGTAACTTCCCTTGAATCCGGATGGGAGATGGTATCAAACAGATCAAATGGACTTCCCATATCCACTTCCTTGCCTGATGCCATATCAAGGAGCGTCAGGTCTACGGTACTTCCCCGGCTGTGGCTCGACTTGGAGGCAATATATCCTTTTTCAAACAGCTCCTGTTTTTCAAGTTCAGGGTAGAAATAGGGTTTCATCCGGATATCCTGATCCTCGATCCCCCATAATACAAACTGCCTCACGGCACAGGCGGGCCGATAGGCATCAAACACCTTCAGCCGGTATCCCTGGACATACAGTTCATTGCTGACAGCCTTTAACGCCCTGGCTGCCTCCACCGTCAGGAGCGCACACGGTTCCTCATACCCATCAATACGATCTCCAATAAAATTATAGGTAGAATAATAACGGATCTCCTGGATAATGCCCGGCACATACTCTGCCAGCAACACAAATCCTGAAGAATCCATCTTCACCTTTTTCTCATAGTTCATCACACTCATCCACCCTTTTCATCAAAGATTATGGAATCTGCTCTTATCTTTTTCCGATTCCCCGGCACCGAATCCCAGCTCATCATACTGTGATTTGACTTCTTCCCAGGGAAGAACATCTCGTTCTTCTTTCAGATAGCTGAGGATATCCGCAATCCCTTCCCCGGTATATGCACTCGTATAAAAAATCTTTTGACAACCTGCCAGTTCCAGCCACACAGCGGCCTGTCTGGGCTGTGCCGCCCAGTGGTCAATCTTGGTGACGATTCCCACAACCTCTCTGTTGCAGACCGGTGCGAGATTCGGGGAATAGAGAGAATAAGGCTCTGTACAGTCCATAAGCAGTCCGACGACATCCGCTTCCGCCGTAAAACACGCCAGAGCAGATACAAGGTTTTTAGATTGGATATATTCTCCCGGAGTATCAATGACCACATCAAAATGATTGATATACTGTGTCTTATTATATGTGATCCGTTCTCCTCTCATCGCCTGAGTCAACGTCGTCTTACCCGACTCGCTCCGCCCGATAAACATAATCTTTCTCATGTCCGATTCCTCTTACGAATTCCACCGGTCCTCCGGTGTACAAAAAGTTCTATTTATTATATCACTTTAATAGGATTTTACAAAGAAAAAAGTGCTTTGGAAAGCAGACTCAGCATAGTATGTAAATCCTCTGCATTCACCTGACCCGGGGCTGATGCTTTCTTAGCTGCGCCGAAAGTCATCGCTGAGCCGAATACTTCTCCGCATAGACGGCTGATCACACCCAGTCCTGACATGGACATCGTGATAATCGGACGATCTGCATACTTTGCAGCCATCTCTTCCGTTGCTTCCAACAGGGTGAGAACGTCCTTTTTATTTTGAGGCATAACTGCAATCTTTACAATATCTGCGCCGAGATCCTGCATTTTCCGAAGGCGGGCCACCATCTCATTTTTATGTGGTGTCTTTTCAAAATCATGATTGGAAGCTATGACTTTTACCCCGGCTTTATGTGCTTCCCTGATCATACGGACTACTGTCTCCTCTCCAGTAAACAGTTCTACGTCAATCATATCCACCATTCCTGTTTCGGCTACTTTGATGTTGAACTGTGCATATGCCTCGCGTTCTATATCTTTCTCGCCGCCTTCTTTGGCGGTACGGAAAGTCATAAGAAGCGGAATATCTCCCAAGATATAACGAAGCTCTTTTAGAACTTCCACCACATTTTCAAAATGATCCACATCTTCAAACCAGTCAACTCTCCATTCCACGACATCAACAGGAATGGAATCGAAGGTCTTCACTTCTTCAAGAATCTCTTCTTTCGTCACGCCCACAATCGGTACACAGATTTTCGGGATTCCTTCACCAATCACAGTATTTCTCACTCTTACCGGAGTCATCGCTTCTCTCCTTTGTCATTTTATTATTGTTACTATAGCATGAGACTTATACAATTTAAATATCTTTATCGTTAGTGATGGTTTTTTCACTGAAAAACTGATACAATTAGTCATATCAAACAAGGAGGAAAATATTATGAAGAACAAATGGAAACAGCTGGTAACAGCACTGCTGATCGCATCTATGATGATTTTTTCTCTTGCAGCCTGCGGAACCGGAGGCAGTCAGGGAAGCGACAATGCAGAGGCAACAACGCAGGGGACTTCCGGCAAGGGGACTTTGCGGGTTGCGATTGAACTTGCCTATCCACCTTTCGACTTTAAAGATGAAGCCGG
>CACZNZ010000598.1 GCA_902782625.1 uncultured Lachnospiraceae bacterium
CGCCTCCATTTTCCCTTTTTTTAGGGAGGTTACACATTTCGAGATCAATTATCACGTAATTATATTCATTCATATCTGAAGGGTTCCCTCTTTTGTCATTTTCTTATCTATCATGTCTTCACACTTTGCTTCCAGAAGACTGCAGAGTTTGACAAGATACCTCATACATGGTTCCGTGATCACAGCAAACATGGCAAGGAGCATGATGCACTGGATGGAGACAGCTGTGATGGAAAACAGCTTGTGCAGTACGAGAACTGTAAACGCCATGCCGGCTACACAGCCCAGTATTACGATGAAGCGGTACTTGTTCAGTGGTCTGCTGATGTAGTAAAGGATCATGAATCCTACGATGGCCAGCAACATGGTAGAGGCTACAGAAATCTCCTGCGTGGATACACCGAAGGTATTTCCAAATACAACCATAGCGGCGATCACAAAGAAATCCGTCAGGGCTGCCGGGAAACTCCGCAACAGGACTTTCGGCAGAAAATGGCCGCTGATCACCTGATGGTTCGGTTCAAGGGCAAGGAAGAAAGCAGGGATTCCGATGTTAAATCCAGAGATCAGAGATACCTGTTCCGGCTGCAGGGGATAAGCCATCACATTGATGATAGAGAATATCGCCAGGAAAAAGGAAAACATATTCTTTACCGTAAAGAGCGTTGCAGATCTTTCAATATTGTTGATGATCCGCCTTCCTTCTGCTACGATCTCCGGCATTCTTGAGAAGTCGGAGTCAAGCAGGACTACCTGCGCTGCCTGAACGGCGGCATCGGAACCTGCGGCCATTGCTACAGAACAATCTGCATCCTTCATGGCCAGGATGTCATTGACACCGTCTCCGGTCATTGCAACGGTATTGCCTTTCTCCTGCAATGCTTCCACCAGATATCTCTTCTGTTCAGGGGTAACCCTGCCAAATACCGTATATCTTGAGACTGCATCGGAAATAGCTTCTTTTGTGGTAAGTGTCGTTGCATCGATGTAATACTGTGCATTTTCAATGCCGGCACGGTCAGCAATATTCGATACGGTCACAGGATTATCTCCGGAGATTACTTTGATCTCCACACCCTGTTCTCTAAAGTAAGAGAAAGTCTGTTTTGCGTTCTCACGGATCGGATTCTCAAGAAGGATGAACAGGACAGGAACCATTGCAGGAGGATTCTCTTTGTCGAGTCCCTTTCTTGGAAGCTGTGTTCCATCTTTCATGGAAGCAAGCACCAGGCTTCTGAGTCCTTCACTTGCATAGTTTTCCAGGTAAGAACGGTATCTTTCATAAGAGGGGCCAAGAACGATGTCCGGAGCACCCAGCAGGTAGATTCCGTCTTCAAAACGGACAGAGGAGAATTTATACCGGGAGGAAAACGGCATGACTTCAGCCGCAGTTTTCCTGGATTGATCGGTAAAATAATTCCTCATGGCCTGCATCGTGATATTGTTGTCAGGAAGAGCACGGATATAATCTGCACAAAGTGCTCTTCTGGCGGCCTGTTCCTCATCAGATAAAGTGCCTGGGAAAGCTACATTCTTAACGACCATGTTGTTTTCTGTGATTGTTCCGGTCTTATCCACACAAAGAACATTAACCCTGGCAAGGGTCTCGATACTTTTCATATCATGAAGCATTACTTTTTTCCGGGCAAGCCTGGTTGCACCAAGTGCGAGCGTTACACTTACCAGCAGATAGAGTCCTTCCGGGATCATACCGATCACTGCTGCAACCATAGAGATGATACTTGCAGAAAACCCTTGATGATTCAGGAAATATCCTTGTACAAAGAGAAGGATACCGATCGGTAAGATTGCAAAGCCTGCCAACTTGACGATCATGTTGATGGAGCGAACCATCTCGGATTCCTCTTCATTATTCATGTTTTTTGCTTCAGTCATCAGCTTGGATATGTAGGACTCGCTGCCCACATGGGTCAGTTTTGCATAACAAGTGCCTGATACCACAAAGCTTCCACTCATCAGTTCTTTACCGGGCATCTTTTCAATTTCATCGGCTTCTCCAGTAAGAAGGGATTCATTGACATTAACATTTCCCTGCAGCACGACAGCATCTGCAGGAATCTGATTGCCTGATTCAAGCAGAATGATATCGTCAGTGACAAGCTCGTGAATGGGAATGTTTACTTTTTGTCCGTCACGAATCACAACAGCATGCGTCTCATTGATTACAGAAACACGGTCCAGTACCTTTTTTGCATAAAGCTGTTGAACGATGCCGATCAATGCATTGCTGATTACGATGGGAAGGAAGGTCAGGCTCTTCCACGCACCCGCTGCGATCAGCAAAACAGCTATGACAAAAAAGATAAAGTTAAAATAGGTAAATAAGTTTTCTCTGATGATATCGGCGGTTGTCATGGCAGTAGAATCCACCTGCTCATTGACCTGTCCACGCCTGACACGATCTTGCACTTGTGCTGTAGTTAAACCAGTCATATTTATACTCCTTCAAAAATCTCTATCTTTCATCATAGTACCTGAGGTCCTTTCTGTCAACTTACAAAAAAAGGCTGCATCAGCTTTGCTGATACAACCTTTTTCCGCTGTTAATCATTACAGATTATTCTTTTCAATATAGATATCCAGATACTTCATAGCATCCAGTCCGTGACCGGCTGTGATGAAATCCATCCCATGAGATCTTACCTTTTTGTATAGCTCGACGATCAGTTTTTCATTGGTTGTGATCGTATTGAGTGTATAGCACATGGCAACATCAATCTCATCATTTTC